>JALWTH010000288.1 GCA_027082975.1 Paracoccaceae bacterium
CCCGCAGCCTTTATCGCGGCGAGGCCTACGACTTCGTCGCCGAGCTGCGCATTGCCCGGGAGTAAGACATGCCTTTGCCGACCCGCATGGCGCGCGAAATCGCCGAGATACCCGAAGCCGCCGCCCGGCTTCTGAGCGCCGGACAGGCCGCGCGCCGCGAGGCCGCCGGACGTGCCCGCGCCCGCGACCCGGCCCTGCTGGTCACCGTGGCGCGCGGCTCCTCGGACCACGCGGCGACCTATCTCGCCTATGCCTGCGAAATGCTGCTGGGCCTGCCGGTCGCCTCGCTCGGCCCGTCTCTCGCCTCGGTCTATGACGCGCGGCTGAAGCTCGGCCGCGCCCTGTCGCTGACGATCTCGCAATCGGGCCGGAGCCCGGATATCGTCGCCATGACCCGGGCGGCGGCGCGCGACGGCGCCCTGAGCCTGGCGCTGACCAACGACCCGGCCTCGCCGCTTGCCGAAAGCGCGGCGCTGACGCTTGCGCTCCATGCCGGGCCGGAGCGCGCCGTGGCGGCGACCAAGACCTTTGTCAATTCGGTCATCGCCGGGCTGGCCCTGCTCGCCGAATGGGCCGGAGACTCGTCACTACTGGCCGCGTTGGAGACACTGCCGGAGCATTTGTTGACAGCTGTCAACTTTTCCTGGCCCACCCTGCGCAAAGCCCTCTCGGACCGCGATTCCCTCTATGTCCTCGGCCGCGGTCCGGGCTGGGCGATTGCCTGCGAAGCGGCGCTGAAGCTCAAGGAGACCTGCCGGCTCCACGGCGAGGCCTATTCCTCCGCCGAAGTGCTGCACGGCCCGGTTTCCATCGTCCGCCCGGGCTTCCCGGTGCTGGCGCTGGCGGCGGGCGACCGGGCCGAGGCGGGGCTGGCCGACATCGCCGACCGCATCGCCGGGATGGGGGCCCGGGTCTTTGCCAGCTCTGACCTGCCCCGGCACGGCGAACGGCTCGACCATATCCGCACCGGCCACCCGCTGACCGATCCGCTGCCGCTGATCGTCTCCTTTTACGCCATGGCCGAGCGCCTCGCCGCCGCCCGCGGGATCGACCCCGACGCCCCCCCTCACCTCAGGAAGGTCACCGAAACCGTATGAGCACATATTCCGCCTATACCGGCGCCGACATTTTCGACGGCGAGCGCTTCCACCGCGGCCGCGCCCTGCTGGTGCAGGCCGGGCGCATCGCCGGGATCGTGGCGCCGGAGCGCCTGCCCGAGGATGCCCGGCGCATCGCGCTCGAAGGCGGCACCCTGGCCCCCGGCTTCGTCGATCTGCAGGTGAATGGCGGCGGCGGGGTGATGCTGAACGACGCCCCCACGCCCGAAACCCTGCGCACCATCGCCGCCGCCCATCTCAGCCTCGGCACCACCGCGCTGCTGCCGACCCTGATCACCGACACCGCCGAAAAGACCCGCGCGGCGATCGACGCGGTGGCGCGGGCAATCGGCGCGGGCGTGCCGGGCATCGCCGGACTGCACCTCGAAGGCCCGCATCTATCCATCGCCCGCAAGGGCGCCCATGACGCGGCCCTGATCCGCCCCATGAAGGCCAGCGACCTCGAGACCCTGCTGGACGCCGCCCGCCGCCTGCCCGCGCTGATGGTCACCGTCGCCCCCGAGAGCTGCACCCCGGCGCAGACCCGCGCGCTCAGCGAAGCCGGAGTCACCGTCTCGCTCGGCCACAGCGACGCGCCCTTTGAGACCTGCCGCGAGCACATCCGCGCCGGTGCCCGCGCCGTCACCCACCTGTTCAACGCCATGAGCCAGCTGCAAAGCCGCGCGCCGGGGCTGGTGGGCGCGGCGCTTTCCGCCGGCGAGGTCTCCGCCGGGCTGATCGCCGACGGCATCCATGCCCACCCCGAAAGCATCGCCATCGCCCTCCGGGCCAAGGCCGGGCCGGGACGTATCTTTCTGGTCAGCGATGCCATGGCCGTGGCCGGGACCGGGCTCGAGAGCTTCACCCTCGAAGGCCGCCGCATCCGCCGCGCCAATGGCCGCCTGACGCTGGAGGACGGCACGCTCGCCGGCGCCGATCTGGCGCTGGCCGATGCGGTGCGGCGGATGACCGACCCGATCGGCCTCGACCTCGCCCAGGCGCTGGCCATGGCGACCTCCATCCCCGCCGATCTCATGGGCCTCGAACATGGCCGCCTGATCCCCGGGCGCCCGGCGGATTTCATCCATCTCGACGACAATCTGACCCTCCGTTCGGTCTGGCAAAACGGCGCGATTTCGAAAAGTTGACAGCTGTCAACTTTCGCGCCGGAGCAGCGCCAGGATCATCGGTCCGGGCGAAAAGGCGCCGGCCTCCGCCTTGCGCGTAAGCGCGCGCAGATAGCCGCCGGGGGACTTGATCTCGCCGATCCGCTGCAGGATCGCCGCCAGCGTGATCGCCGCCACTTCCGGCCCCATCACCGCCTGCGCCCGCCGCCAGGCATCCGGGCTCACCCCCATCATCCCGCGCACGAACCCGGCCAGCGCGACCAGTTCGTGCCAGTGCTTCGGTGCGTGGGGCGCATAGGGCAGGATGTCCGGGCAGGCCTTCAATACCAGCGCCAGCGGAAGGCTTGGCTCGGCCCGCGCCGCCTTGCCCTCTTCACGGGCAGGTTCAGAATCATGAGAGTCTGAGTTTGAATTTGAATGGTGCCGCTCAAAATCGGCGTCATTGCCGCTCATTTCTTCTGTTTCGGACAGGATATCGCGTATCTCGGCAAGCTGCTCGCGCAGATCCGCCGCAAGCGCCTCAAGCGCGGCAAAGTCCATCTTGCGCCGCAGACGCTTGTGAAACGCCAGCGCCGCCTGCTCGAACACCTCCCAGGGCGCGCCGGGCTGGCTCTCGCGGCCGTATTCGATCAGCTTCAGCAGGTCGCGCTTCATCAGCACCACCTCCTCGCGCAGACGCCGCAGCCGCTCGGCCGCCGCGCGCGCCTCGGCCGCCGCCTGCGTGATCTCGCGCGCGCGCACCAGCAGCGGCCGCAGGTCGAAGCCAAAGGCCCGGGCAATGCTGCCATCGGCGGCGCGGGTGGCGTAGCGCTTGCCGTTGGGGCTGTCATGGCGCAGGATCAGCCCCGCGCCCACCAGCGCCGCGAGATGCCGGCGCAGGGTGCTCTCGGCCATGCCATGCGCCCGCTCGGACAAGGCGCGGTTGGACGGAAAGACGATCAGGCTTTCATTGTCCGAAAGGCTCGCCTCCCGGTGAAAGCTCAGCAGCGCATTGAGCACCGTCAGATCGCGGTCGCTCACCCCAAAGGCCGCCCGCCCCACGCACAGCGCGCGAAATATCTCCCACTTGTCCACCTGCGGCGTGCTGGCCGGGGCGCGGGCGGCCCTGGCCTGCTCGATCAGCGCAGCCGTCACCGGCCGCCGCCCGAAAGGCGTCGTCGTCAGTATCTCCATCGCGTTTCACAAGACAAAAGATAGCGCCCGCCGCGAACGACGTGTTGACAGGAGTCAACTGGCTGCCTAGATTCGGAAGTGCGAATAACGAACCAGGCCTCTCGGGATCCTTCTCGGGGGGCTTTTCTCTGTCTGTCGTGCCTCCTCTCTGTTTCTGCTCAGGTCGGCCCAGGGGGCCGGGGTTATTCGCCGGACTGCGCCTTCCAGTCTCGGTGAATCTTGGCGAGATTGGCGACCAGCCAGCTGTCGAAGCCCTCGGCCTTGCGCCGGTCGATGGTCAGGACCAGCTTGCTGCCGCGGTCGCGGATCTCTGCGATGGGCTTGCCGGCGGGCGTCCTGAGATATTCGGGCGGCGGGGCAGGGGGG
>JALWTH010000289.1 GCA_027082975.1 Paracoccaceae bacterium
CCTCGGCCACCATCGCGCCCCATTCGGGGCTGGGCGGGCGCGCGCCGAGGCCGAGAAAGCCCAGGCCGGCGGCGGCGAGGATGATCCCGGCCATGTCCAGCGTCACCCGGATAATCAGCGACGAAAGGCAGAGCGGCCAGATATGGCGGGTGATGATGCGCAGCGGCCGCGCGCCCTGCAGGCGGATCGCGGCGATGAAGTCGCTGTTGCGAAAGGTGAGCGTCTCGGCGCGGGCGATGCGCGCATAGGGCGGCCAGGCGGTGATCGAGATCGCCAGCACCGCGTTTTCGATCCCGGCGCCGAGCGCGGCGACGAAGGCGAGCGCCAGCACCAGGCGCGGAAAGGCGAGAAAGATGTCGGTCACGCGCATCAGGATCGCGTCGGTCCAGCCGCCGGCATAGCCCGCCACCGTGCCCACCAGCAGGCCGACGATGGGGGCGATCAGGGCGACCAGGGTGACGATATAGAGCGTGATCCGCGCGCCGTAGATCATCCGGCTGAGGATATCGCGCCCGAGGCTGTCGGTGCCCAGCGGGTGGCCGGGCGTGCCGAGCGGCTGAAGCCGGTTGGCGAGATCCTGCGCCAGCGGATCGTGCGGCGCGAGCCAGGGGGCCAGGGCGGCGACCAGCAGCAGGGCGAACAGGATGTAGAGCCCGACCATCGCCATGTGATTGCCCCTGAGCCGCAGCCAGCCGTTATAGGCCGCCACCGCCCGCGCGTGCCGGCGCGAGGTCGGCGTGTCGGTCATCAGCCACTGGCGCCAGCTCTGTCTGTCCTGGCTCGTCCGGCTCATTTCGCCCTCGGGTCGAGAAACTTGTAGAGGAGGTCGGAGAAGATGTTGAGCAGCACGAAGATCAGCCCGACCACGATCGTGCCGCCGAGCACCGCCGCCATGTCGGCCGACAGGAGCGCGGTGGTGATGTAGGAGCCGATGCCGGGCCAGGAGAAGATCGTCTCGGTCAGCACCGCGCCTTCGAGCAGGTTGGCGTAGGAAAGCGCGATCACGGTGATGAGCTGCACCTTGATATTGCCGAAGGCGTGGCGCCAGATCACGGTGCGCTCGGGCAGGCCCTTGACCCGGGCGGTGACGATATATTCGGCGCCGAGCTGCTCGAGCATGAAGGAGCGCGTCATGCGGCTGATGTAAGCCATTGAATAATATCCGAGAATCGAGGCAGGCAGGATGATGTGGCTGAACGCGTTGCGAAACACGCCCCATTCGCCCTGCAGCGCCGAATCCAGCAGCAGCAGCCCGGTGCGCGGCGCGACGATATCCTGATAGAAGATGTCCAGCCGGCGCGGCCCGCCGACCCAGCCGAGGATGCCGTAAAAGATCAGCAAGCCCACCAGCCCGAGCCAGAAGATCGGCATGGAATAGCCGATCAGCGCCACCACGCGCGCGCTCTGATCCACCCAGCTGCCGCGCCGGACCGCGGCGACGACCCCGAGCGGCACCCCGAGGACGACGCCGAAAAGCGTGCCCAGCGTCGCCAGCTCGAAAGTGGCGGGAAAGACCCGGGCGATGTCTTCGGAGACCGGGCGGGCGGTGAGCAGGCTGGTGCCGAAGTCGAGATGCAGCACGTCCCACAGGTAATAGGCGAACTGCACCAGCAACGGCTTGTCGAGCCCCATGGCGCGATAGGCCGCGTCATAGACTTCCTTGCTGGCGCGCTCGCCGACCACCGAGATCACCGGGTCCACCGGCATCACCCGCCCGATCAGGAAGGTGACGAAGAGCAGCCCCAGCATGGTGATCAGCACCGAAGCGACGGTGCCGGCGGCCTTGCGCAGGGACCGCAGCAGGGGGGGCGAACGGCGCCGCCCCCCCGGGCTTTCTTCGGCCATGGCCATTTACTTGGTCACGGTCCAGTAGGAGACGGCAGTAATCGCCCCGCCCAGGCTCAGGCCCTGGACATTCTCGGCGCGGCCGATCTGCTCGATCTTCTGGAACATGATGCCGAAGGGCGAGGTCTCGCGGAACTTCGCCTGGATGTCGCGATACATCTGCGCGCGCACTTCGCGGTCGGGCTCGACCACGGCGGCGGCGACCAGCTCGGTCAGCCCGTCCGTATCCCAGGCATTGCGCCAGGCCAGCAGGCCGGTGGCCTGGGCCTCGTCGCTGTTATCCGGGTTATAGGCAAAGGTGCCGGCATTGGTGTGCGGGTCCGGGTAGTCGGGCCCCCAGGCGCCGATATACATGTCCAGCTCGCGGGCGCGGTACCTGGTCAGGATCTGCTTGCCGGTGCCGACCTCGAGATTGAGCGTGATCCCGGCCTGGGCAAAGGTGTTTTGCAGCGACTGGGCGATCTCCAGCCGCTCCTGCGCCTCGCGCACCCCGGCGGTGATCTCCAGTTCGCTCACGCCGGCCTCGGCCAGCAGCGCCTTGGCCCGCTCGATATCGAGGCTGAACGGATTCTCGTCCACCGCGCCGAGATAGGTGGCGGGCAGGAAATTCTGGTGGATCACATACTGGCCCTTCAGGAAGCTGTCCTGCATGCCCTGGTAGTCGATCAGATACTTGATCGCCTGGCGCACCTGCGGCTTGGAGAGCACCGGGTGCTTCTGGTTGACCGAGATATACATGATCCGGCCGCGCAGTTCGCTGTCGATGGCGATGCCGTCCTTGCCCTCGAGGCCGGCAATGTCGTCCGGGTTCAGGTTGCGCGCCACGTCCACATCGCCGCGCTCGAGCATCAGCCGCTGGGTGGCGCTCTCGGCGACGTGCTGGACGATCACCCGGTCCATGGCCGGCTTGCCGAGGTAGAAGTCAGGGTTGGCCTTGAGCGTCACGCTTTCATTGGGCTTCCAGGAGACCAGCGTATAGGCGCCGGAGCCGGCCGAATGGGTCTTGAGCCAGGCATTGCCCATGTCGCCATCGACCTCGTGGGCCATGACCGTCTCCTTGTCGATGATCGCGCCGATGGTGGCGGTCAGGCAGTTCAGCACAAACGAGGTGGCATAGCGCTTGTCGGTGGTGATGGAGACGGTGTTCGCTTCGGCATCGAAGGTGATGGTCTCCTCCACATTCTCCGGGGTGAAGCCGAACTGGGTGAGGATGAAGCTCGGGGTCTTCTTCAGGATCACCGCGCGGCGCAGCGACCAGGCCGCATCCTCGGCGCGCACCGGGTTGCCGGAGGCGAACTTCACCCCCTCGCGCATCTTGAAGGTGATGGTGCGCCCGTCCTCGGAGACGGTCCAGCTCTCGGCGAGATCCGGGCCATAGCCGGCATCGAGGTTCATCGGGTCGAAATTGACCAGCTTGCCATACATGTTGCGGATCACGTCGGAGCCGGCGAATTCGAAGCTCTGGGCCGGGTCGAGGGTGGTGATGTCGTCGATCCGGTTGGCGATCACCAGCATGTTGGGCGGGGTCTCGGCATGAAGCGCCGCGCCGGGGGCGGCGAGGGCCAGGCCCAGCACCACGCTGGCCAGCATCTTGTTGAAAGGTTTCATCGAATCTCTCCTCTGTCGTTGGTCTCTGTCGTTATGAGCGCCCGGGTTCTGCCTCCTGCCTCGGGTCTGGCCGCTGTATCAGCCTTTGCTGCGGTCGGCACCGGATGCGGCACCGGACAATTTGATCAGATGGTCAGGGCGGTGCGACAGAATGTCAAGCTTTACCTGCGGTTGCAACAGCTGCGACACCGGAAAACCGGAAAACCGGAAAACCGGAAAACCGGAAAACCGGAAAACCGGAAAACCGGAAAACCGGAAAACCGGAAAACCGGAAAACCGGAAAACCGGAAAACCGGAAAAC
>JALWTH010000290.1 GCA_027082975.1 Paracoccaceae bacterium
CGCCGCCCCGGCCCCGGCCGCTGCGCGGCGGCTTCCAGTGATCGAGCCAGATAATCGCATCCCTGTTTTGCCAGTCTGCGAATGACCCGCCGAACTGACGGGGATCGCCACCGCGACCGCCCGCAGGTTTCGGCGTGCCCTGCGGCCCCACCGCTTCCAGTCGTTTTGCTGTTTCCAGAGATACTCCCAGCCAATCGGCCAGTGCCTTGGCGTTTTCCGATGCCGCCCCGACCCCGCCAGCGATATCCAGCCCGGCCAGCGCCTGACCATGCTCGAAGGCCTTGCGCAGCTCTTCCTTGAGGGTCTCGGAGACATCCATGCTGGCCAGCGTTTCCTCGAAGGCCGCGCGTTCGGCATCGGCGCGCAGGCGCGCCACCTCGGCGCTGCCCTCGCCATGCCGCCGGATTGCCTCCTGCAGCGCGTTCTGGCGTTCGAGCCTGGCCAGCAGGTCCTCGGCAGATCGGGTCTCGGCATCAGCCTCCTGCCGGGTCTGCACATATTGCCCGTAGATCGCCGCAAGCGCGGCCCGCTCGCGCTCCCTGGTCCGGGCGAGGAATTCGGCGCCGCGCTGGCGCGAGGCCACATATTCGGCCCAGGCGTTCTGGCCGCTCTTCGCCGCTGCTTCGTCGGCGGCCTGCAGCTCGCGCAGGCGCAGGATCTGTTCGGCAATGAGCCGCAGGCGCTCGTTTTCCGCCTCGCTGACCCCGTCCACCGCCTCGGAAGCCGCCCGCACCGCCTCATAGGTGCGCTCCCAGGCGGCGATCTGTTCTTCAACTGAAGCATTGGCGGTGGCGTCAAGCTGCTCATAGGCAAGGATGACATCACCCACCAGTTCACGCGCTGCCTGCCTGCGTTGGCCGGCGATACCACCAACCGTCAGGCCAAATTGCTCGCCAATACTCTGGACTTGATGGGCTTGCCGGTATGATCCCACTCCGCCGGTCAGGCTCCGTTCAGTCTTCGCCGCGCCGATCAGGGCTTCGCGCCGCTTTACCTCGGCAAGCGCCAGCAGGTATTCGCGCGCCTGGGACGTGCCGGTGCCGAACCGCTCCGCGAGGCTGCCGGTGCTGCCCGCCGCCTCGTCCACGATGGCGCGGTAATCATCGACCGCGCTGCCGAGCTGCTCGACGGCATCGGCAAAGGTCTCGGCCTCCTCGGTCGCGCCGGTCAGCCACTGCATCAGGGCAGCCCCGGCGGCAATCCCGCCAATGGTGACCAGGTTGATCGGGCTCAACATGCTCATGAAGGCAGCGCCGAGCGCCTCGGCCGCCCCCGCCGCCCCCATCGGGCCGATCACCTGGGTGATCTGGGTGCCCTGCTGGATCGCCAGCTGCAGCGGGTTCTGGCCCGCCATCAGCATCATGCCGATATCGTTGAACTGGGCGGTGAGGTTGCCGACCTGGGCAGCGGCGCGGCGGTTCACCGCTTCAAGCTCACGCCCGGCCTGTGCCGCCGCGCGCTCACCTGCCGCCTGCGCCTCGGCCGCGCGGGCAGCCTGCTCTTGGGCGGCTGCCATCCGCTCGGCGCCGCGCCGGCCCTTGCGCCCGGTTTCCTCGGCGGCGATGCCGGCCTTGTTCAGCTCGCGGGTGATCAGCTTCAGCGCGGCCTGGGCCTGCTTGCCATCGGCGCTGATCAGAATGCTTGCCTTGAAGCTCATTTCAATCCCCGTTCATCGCCGCCTTTGCGCCCGCCTCGATCGCGCGGATATCGGCCCAGAGCGCCGGTGTGGTCTCGATCCCGGCGAGTTCCAGCCCCGCCTGCGCGCCGGCGTAATCGAGCCCCAGCGCCAGCATTCCGCCAAGCCCCGCCACCATCCGCCACTGGCCGGCTATGGCGAGAAAGGCTTCCACCGCCGCCACATGCTCGGGCCAGACGCCGGTGGCTGCATCCTTGCCCGGGCGCACCAGGGCGGGGTCGATCCCCCAGCGGCGCGCATCGGCCTGCGCCTCGTCCTCCTCGCGCGCGGTCGGGGCCATGAGCTCGCCCTTCGCCCAGGCGCGCCCGGCCCATGTCAGTTTTTTGCCCGTTCCCCGACGACCGCTTCCACATAGGCCTCCATCAGCGGGCCAAGCACGAAGGGCAGGTCCAGAAGCCGATCGCGCAGCCGATCGTTGTAGGGCAGTTCCTTGCCGTCCTCATCCACCACATCGCCGATATGAACGATCGCGTGGCGCAGGAAGCCGGCGCCGGCATTCCTTTCCTCCTCCTTTTCGAGGATCCGCTTGCGCTCCTGTTCCTCGATGTAGCGAAAGCGCACCTCGAGGCTCTGCTCCTCGAAGCCGCCATCGGTGGGCACCCTGACCGGCACCCGGCGGGAAAACTCGATCTTCTCGGCAATCTTGAACATGGCAATCCTTTCAGGTCAGGTGAGCACAAGGGTCCACTGGTCGTTGCCCGAGCTGGGCAGCGGCACGAGGCGCAGCGGCCATTCCTTGATGTCCTGGGCGTTCTCGAGCCCCTGCGGGCGCTGCATCTGCGCGGTCGGGATCGAGAGCGTGGAGATCGCGCCGGCGGCCGTGCCGTGGACCACGCTCACCGCCACGCTGCTCTGATCGGCGGCAAGCGTGAACGGGTCAAAGGTCGTTAGCGGCACCGCCTCCACCGTGGTCTCGAACACTTCCGCCTTGTCGGTGATCAACACGCTTTCGGAGCCGATCAGGAAGCGGTTTTCCACCTGGTTGCCGAGATCCAGACTGGCCGAGCGCATCACGAAGGAAGTACCGCCAAGGGTGAAGGTCGGGGTGTTGGTGGTGGTCGCCACCAGCGGCTTCTTGAAGCCCGAGAAGGAAGGCGTCGGGCGGGTCGCTTCCGAAGGGGTGCTGAACAGGCCGGTGAACTCGAACTCGAGATAGGGGATGCCCTGCGCGCCGATCCGGATCGTGCAATTGCCGCGCGCGCCCAGCAGCACATAGCGGGTATCGCCGATCCACAGGTGGAAGGTCAGGCTTTCGTGGCTGTCGCTTACGGGATTGTAGGTAACCGAGGTGGAGGCGACGATGGTTTCCGCCACCGCGCAGGCGCGCAGAAGCGGCCCCCAGGCCGGCGCGGTGCCGGCGGTGCCCGAGGGGGCCATCTCGACCTTGAAGGAGAGCTTGGAATGCAGTTCGGTCGGGATCGTCGCCTGAGCGCCCAGATAGGGCGTCTCCAAATCCCGACTGACATCGTTGCCTTCCATGGGCGTGAGCTGCACGTCGGTGGCCAGCACCGCATTGGCGGAGCCGGTGGGGCTGGGGTCGGTGCCGCAGGGCGCAGACCTGTAAACCACGCGCCGCCAGGCAGGCAGATTTTCTTCCTGACCAGGCGCAAGGGCGCAGGGATAGTGGTTCTATCTCAAGCCCTTGCAACGCAGTCAGGGAGAAAATCCGCCTGCCCCGAAGGGCGCGGTCCTCGCTTCATCTCAATGGCTCGGGCCGCTTGCAAAGGGCACCACCCTGTGCGGCGCACCCCAAACCATTGATATTTCGCGAGGATCGCGCTGGCGACGCGTGGCTTGCAGGTCTGCGCCCTGAGCTTTCGATCTCGGCCAGCAGGATCTTCGAGCGCCATTTGATGGCCATTTACGAGCCCTCCTTTTTCGGGGCGGCGGTGGAGGCGCTGCCCTTTTTCGCGGGTTTCTTCGCGCCGGACTTCGCGCCCGGCTTCGGGGCGGGCTTCAGGGTGCCGTCAGCCTCGCGGATGTAGGAGCCGCCGCCGGACGGCAGGGGATGGGAGGTGGTGCTCATGGCGTGAGGCCCAGGCCCCGCCAATCCCGCACGCACAGTTTGGCAGATTTGCTCCCTGAATGCGTTGCAGCGGCTTGAAACAGCCCCACTGTTCCGGCGCCGCAGCGCCTGTTCAGAGAGCAAATCTGCCAAACTGTGCGTGCGGGATTGGCGGGGCCTGGGCCTGTCCTCAGCTGGTCGGTGATGGAAAAGTCGATCTGGTAGACCAGGGTGCCGGCCTGCATGCTCACGAGGCCCGCGCGCACCAGGCGAAAGACGCCGATCTCGTCATTCGGCCCCCAGCCGACAATGGCCTCGATCACGTCCATGATCAGCGCCTCGGCGTCATCCAGCACCCGCTCGCCGGTGGCGGAATGGCTGCGGATGGTCAGCACCACGCCGATCACCTGCTCGAAGATCTGGGTGAAGAAGCCGGTTGAGCTCTCGCCCGCCCTGCCGGTCATGCCGAGGCTCAGCACATGCGCGGCCGGGGTCACCTGCGGCAGCTGGTTGCGGCGCATGAGGTCGGCGAAATCGGCCGCGCCCTGGACGCGCCCGGCAAGGTCGCTCACCTGCGCTTCCAGGCGGGTGATCACATCGGCGATCATCAGATGAACCCCTTGAGGTTGTCTTCGGTGAACGGGCGGTCGCGGTCGGTCAGCCGCGCGCCGGTGCCGCCGGTCTCTGCCGAGGCCACACCAGCCACCTCGAGGCGCACGCGGCCGGCGGCAATGTCGCCCAGCAGCGCCATGGCACCCTTGTAATCGGCTTCGATCTTGGGATCCGGCGCGCCGGGATGCAGCTTCCAGATGGCAATCGCCTCGGCGATCTCGCTGATCAGTTTGGGCACAGCCGAAAGCGGCAGCGCATAGCGGGTGGTGAGGGCCTGCCCGGCGATCCCCCTTGCGCACCGGCGCGTGCCCATCCTGCCGGAGAACGCCGGTGTTTTGGCGTGGCGATCGTTTGATCGGAAGACGAAACACCGGCGTTCTCCGGCAGGATGCGCCGCGTCCCTTCGGGATTTGACCATTTTTCGCCATCGCTGCGTTAATTCTGCTTGAAAGGGGCCCACCCTGTCGGCGCAGAATTGCCTGGCGCTGGCGAAAAATGATTCAAACCGGTGCCCAAGGGGGATCGCCGGGCAGGCCCTGCTTAGCCGTCGATCACCGCCTCGGCCCCTTCGATGGCGGCCGAGACCACGGCGCTGTCGATCGTGCCCGTGGCCGGGCTCGCCCGGTCGGTGAGCAGCACCAGCATGCGCTCGCCATATCGGTCAATCAGGTCTGCCTCGGTCGTGTAGGCCACTTGGGCTGCTCCTGTTTACTGGCCCGATCTGGGCGGCGGCAGACCCGAAGGCCCGCCACCGCCCTCTCCGGGGGGGGGTATATCAGCCGCCGTCGGACACAGGCTCGGCCTTGCCCGGCAGCGGGATTTCGATATCGGTGACGATCAGGCGCGGCTCGGAGCGGATCGCGGCGATCTGCTGCTCGCTCATGCTGTCAAGCGGGATGTCGGTCTCGCCCGGCCCGAACACGTGGCCGGCACGGCGAAAGCCTCCCTTCGGGCCGATCACGCGGATGCCGGGGACGGTCTTTTTCCTGGACGATCTCGCCATTGCTCAGCCCTCCCTTACGCCAGCCACGGCACGACCAGCAGTTCCGCCGTGCCCTTCCAGACATTGGTGGCCCCGCTCGCATCGCGCTCGGCATTGAGGATCTCCAGCGCCGCGCCTTCGAGCGAGGGCGGCACCACCAGCAGGCGCGGGTTGATCCCGAGCGGGCGGTCGTAATCGCCCTTCATGCCCAGGAGCGCCGCGCGCGCGGTCTCGTAATTGGTGGCGTTCAGGGTCTGCTTCGAGCCCCAGGCAAACTGCCAGAAGCCGAAGCCCACATTGGCCCGCGCGTCGGCGCCGAACAGGAATTCCTTGTTGGTGAAGACGTGATCATCGGTCAGCGCGGTCTTGGAAACGAACTCGAAATCCTTGCGGATCTGCAGGATGATCGGCTTGAGGGCGCGCGACACATCGAGCAGGAACCAGGGCGTGCCGGTGCCGCCATCGGTATTGGCCACCGAGATTTCATTGCCATCCGCGTCCAGCACCGGGTGGTCGGTATCGAAGAAATACTGGTTGTCATAGCAGGTGGTGGAGAAGCCGGCCTTGAGCAGGTCGAACACCAGCTGGTCGAACTTGGCGCCGGTGGACCGGCCCATCTCGGTGAACAGCGGACCTGAAGGCCGAGATTGTCGGTCTCGATATCGTCGCGGTCCACACCGATGGTCAGCTCCCAGGGCTTTTCCTTGATCGAGTAATCATGCGCGGCGAGGTTCTGCGCCGCCCGGGGGCCGATCCATTCGCGCACATTGGGGACCTTGCCGATCCAGCCATAGGACTGCTCCTTCTGCGAGGCGCGCACCACGGTGGCAACGCGCTCGCGCTGGTTCGGCGCCTGGCCGAGGCCGCCCTGGAAGGCGGTGGAAAAGCCCACGCTCAGGGCGTTGAGGTTGGTGGAATTCAAGAGCATTTCAATGCCTCCTTACGTGGCGTTGGTCAGGGCTTCATCGAGGCGCACCCAGACGCCATTCGCGTCCACGCCGTCGATGATGCCGGCCGGGCTGCGGGTGGCGGTGCCGTCGGTCTTGGCCACGGTATGGTCATCGACGATGAAGCATTTCGCGCCGATATCGGCCTTGGCGATGGCATCGGCGCCGGTCGAGTTGTCGAAGCGGTAGACGCCGGGGCGGTAATCGACCGTCAGGTCGCCGGCCGCGCCCGAGGAATTGTCGACCTGGGCTTCGGCGCGGCCCACCCCCACCGCGCCGGTGGCAGTGGCGCCGGGGGTGAGGTTGCCGGAACTGTCGCGCATCAGAAGCGCGCCGGCGTAGATCTTCACCGAAGCGGCAGCATCGCCCTGGCGAATGTCGCCCTCAAGGCGGGGCGTGTTGCGGTCAGCGGAAAGTGCGGCCATCAGAGAGCCTCCTCATTCTTGCGCTCGGCGGCGAGCGTCTTGGCGTAATCTTCGGGGGCGATACCCAGCAGCCGGGCGGCCTGCAGCTCGGCGGCATTGAGAGCGACCTTGCCGTCCTTCATGGCCGGCGGCACGGCCATGGTGCCCGAGCGGGTCAGGGCGGGCATGGCAGTGAGTTCCTTTTCCACGGTCTCCGGGTCGGCCATATGGCGGGCGATGTAGTGATCGCGCATATTGCGGGGCACGGGATTGCCGCGCTTGATTTCCGCGTCGATGAAGGCCTCGGCCCGTTCACGCGCGCGCTCTTCGCGCACGGCATTGAGTTCACGGGTCAGCTGGGCCAGTTCGGACTGCAGCGCAGTCACGACCTCGCCTTCCTCGCCTTCACCCGCATCATCCTCCTGCCCTTCGGCGATGCGCGCCTGGAGAGCGGCGAGGATGACCTCGGCGTCGGCGCCGTCCTCGAGACCGAGCGCCTTGCCGATCTGCGTAAGGCTTGCCTGCGCGGCTTCCTCGGTCGCACCCTTGAGCGCCTTTTCCAGCGCTTCCCTGATCTGGTCGTCGGTGGCATCGCCGCCGAGGCCCAGGAGCTCCTTCAGATACTCCGTCCAGTCCATTGCATTTTCCTGTTGCTGGTGAAGCGCGGTCAGCCCGCGCAGGTTGGGATTGTTGACGAGGCTGGCGCGCAGGATCGCGCGGATCGTCTTGCTCCTGTCATGTGCAATCACCGGCGAGAGCCCCCGATAGGCGCGGTCCTCGACCAGCTGGCGGCCGGCTTCGGTCCACTCGACCTTGCCCCAGATGCCGTCTTCGCGAGCTTCCATCTGCGTGATCCAGCCACGCGCGGGGGCAGGCTGGCCCTTGGGGGCCGCCAGATCGGTGGCATGGTTCTCGTCGATCGGAAGCCTGGGCGCGGCGGCAAAGCTGGTCGCGATCAGCCTTTCGGCATCCGCGACCCGATACGGGCCGCGCCGGTCGATGGTTTTCACCGCGCCGGCCGGCAGAAGATGCACCCAGGCAGGCGCGCGCATCTGCGCGGGCTGATCCGCACCGAGATCGAGCGCGCCCATGAGGGCGGTGGTGAGGGTAGTCTTGCTCATGGGCCAAGACTGCCCGGGCGCGGCGCGCGAAAACACCCACAACGGTTTGCGGGGGCGGCCGGGCACAGGCCCGTTTCACAGGCTGCGACGGGCGGCGAGCTTTGTCAATCGCCCTTCAATTGCGCTGTGAATTTCCCTCTGCCGCACGCTGGAGCCAGTCGTCGATCTCGGCGAGGATGTTCTCGCGGTCGGTCTCGGAAATGCCCAGATAAGGCCGGGCCGGGATGTCGCCCCAGGGGATCGGGGATCCGCGCGAGGTGGCGCCAAACGCGCCCTTCCTTGCGCCGAACTGCATCACCGCCGCGTAGATCTTGTTCGAGCCCACCTCGACGTAATCTCGCCCCGCCTGCATGTCGATGGTTCCGAACAGCCCGGCGCCCGAGGGGCTGGGGCCAAAGAGCGGGCGGAAATCGACGCTCTGGCCGCGCCGCTTGTAAGCCTCAATCGTCACCGGGGACTTGGGCGCCCAGGCCTCACCCTCGGGCGATACCCCTTCCAGGAAGCGCTGGCGCGTGCCCTCGATCATGATCTGGCCGATGGCGCTCATCACCGGCGAAAGATCGGTCAGATGCCGATGCAGCCGCTCCAGTGCCTGCGTTATCGCCTCGTCCTTGAGCTCAACCTCGATCATGGTTATATTTCCTCTTGTGAGGCGATGACCCTGGAAATTCGGTATCCAGGATGCCACCGGCAGGTGCTAGCAAATGAAGGGACGACCGGCCTTCCATCGCCTCATGCCTCTGGCAATTCTCCGATAAGCAGGCGCAGGGATCCGGCACGCAGCCGGGCGCGTAGAGCGTCTGGTTTGGCTGTATAGGCCGAGTTCACCATATTGACCTGGCGATTGTCCCGTTTAGCCCCCTTGAGAAAATAGTTCGTCTGCACCGCCAGTTGCGGAGCTCCGTTCTCTGCACGCAACAGGAACAGCAGCCGCCCACTTCTCAGGTCCAACAGCACCGCCTGCGGATCACGCAGGTGCCTGGGCAGGGTGAGCCAGAGTTCTTCGGGCAGCGCGTCGCCCTTCCTTTCGTGGCGGGTGGCCTTTGGCCCTCTGACGAGCCCGGGGCGCAGCATGATCTCGGCGCTGGCCGGCGCTTTCGACATCTCATCGAGCCTGCGCACCAGGTCGCTGCTCAGACTGCCGACGAGCGCCGGATTGTGGCTGATCCCGGCCTGTGTTTCGGCAACCCATATCGGCCAGGCGCGCTCGATGATCCCGGCAATGCCCTCGCCAAACTGCGCCCCGATCAAGGCTGGCCACTTCCGCAGCTTGCGCGCCGCGAAACTGACGGTCTGTGCCACGCTCGCCCCGGGCGGATAATCCCAGCCCTTGCCGATGCCCGGGGGGGTGCCGGTTTTGGGGTCGAGCCTGTCCCAGCCCTCGGGCAACTTCTTGCCGGGCTTGCCGCCGACGCGCTCGGCCCCGGCGCGCGAATGCGCTCCCAGCACCCGGCAGCCGCAGCCCCAGCCATTGGGCGGATAATGGGTCTGCCAGAACGGGTGATCCGCGGGCAGGATCAGCCCGTCCCAGGACAGGTGATCGAGCCGCGGATGGGCCGCACCCGAATGCCGGTAGACGAAATAGCTGAAGCCGCCTTCCTGCAGCTGCGCCCAGCGGCCGGCGGCCAGAGAGGTAAGCATGTTGGTCTGCCAGATCACCCGGGTGCGCCAGGCCTCGCCGCGCGCCGAGCCCTCGCCGGTCCAGCCATGCCAGCCGTGTTTCTCGACGATGGCGCGAAAATCGCGGCGGAACTCTTCGAGCCCGGTGCCTTCGGCAATCGCCTTGTCGATGGCAGCGGCGAGATCGGCCAGAAGATCGGCCTTGAGCGCCCCGGCCACCACGAAGGCGCGATCATGGGCCGAATGGCGCAGGTCGTCCCAGGCCCGCGTCGGCACCAGATTGCCCAGCCGGAGCCGGAACGCCGCCAGCGCCTCGGGGAAGGGCTTGCGGAAAGTAGCGAGAAGCTTCGGATCAGCCACGCTCTTCCTCCATCTCGGCGCGCCCGCCGGCCTCGGCGGCCATCATCGCCTGGGCCAGCAGGTCGGCAAGCGGGGCGTGGTCGATATCGCCGAAAGCCGCGCGCAGCATCTGGTGGGCCTCGTCGAGGTCGGAGGCGGCGGCCAGAATGGCCTCGATCCGCTCCAGCATGGTCTGCATCGGCGCGCGCGCCTCACGGGCAAGGCGCTCGGTGAGCAGATCGGCGGGATCCGGCGTTTCATCATCACGCGCTGAGCGGCCCGTTGAGTGCGTTTGAGCCGTCTGATGGGCCACACCACCCGGAAAGCCGAAATAGCGTTTAAATTCGCCGGAAACCCGTTTAATTTTCGAAGTCTGCTCCGGGGCCTCGGCCCCGAGGGCCGGCACGGGCGGGTTTGGCGCCGGATTGGCGGGAATTTCCCCCAGGATTTCGTCCCCGGCTTCCGGTTTCGTCAGCCCCAGCTTGTCGCGCACTTCGCTGGCCGAGACCCTGAAGCCGAGCGGCACCAGCGTGCCGAGCGCGGCGGTAAGCCCGGCGATGTCTTCGGGCTCGGGGCGGGCGATGACCAGGCGCGGATAGCTGGCCCGCGGCCCCCATTCGAGATCCACCCAGGGCCGGATCAGATCGCGGTTGAGGATCACGGCCAGGGCGCGCGCGTCGGCGCGCTCGATATCCTCCTGCACCTCGCGGTGCTCGCGCCCGGAGCCCAAGCCCCCGGTCACCGCGTCGGTGGTCGCGGTCTGGCCCAGCACGGCCTTGGAGATCTGCTGATCGAGCCAGTCGGCGCGCTCCTTGTAGAGCCGGTGCGCGGAGCCCACATTCTTCGCCTCGACAAATTCGATCGACATGGTGTCGGGGATGATGCCGGCGCAATCCCCGGCGATATTGGCCACCGCGCGAAACAGCGTGTCCTTGTCCTCCTCGCTGGCGCCCGGCGCCCATTTGCCGATCCTGAGCGGCTGGCCATAAGTCTGGGTGAAGATCGCCCAGTCGCGCTGGGTGAACGCCTTGAACATCCAGCCCCAGGCGGCAACGCGCGCAAGCCCCGAGCGCAGGGGCAGGCCGGACTTGGCGCCGATCCGCGCGAAGATGAACTTGAAGGGCGTGAGCGGCGCATGGGTGCCGTCATCGGCAAGCTGCATCGGCGTGGCCAGATCGTGCGAGGCGAAGCGGAACCAGCGCGGGTCGCGCCATTCCAGACGTGCGGGCTGCCATTGGCCCTCCGACGTATCCCAGATGATTTCGGTGAAGGAATAGCCCTTGCCGATGCAATCCAGTATGTCGAACACCTCGTCGGCCAGCTCGTCGCGCCCCAGCCAGTCGCGGATGCGCTCGGCGATCTCCACGTCGCCCGCCTCGTCCGAGGCGGCCTCGACGCGGATCTCGATCTGCGCCACCGCCCGCCTGCGGGTGGCGAGCACCGCGAGGTAATGCGGGTCGCGCTCCTCGATGATCTCGGCCAGTTCGAGGTAGCGCACCGGGTCGCCCTGGTCGGCCTCGCGCAGGATCGTGGCCAGCCGCAGCGGGTCGAGCCCGTCAGCGGGCGTGCCGGAGATCGGCGAGCGGATGCCGGTGACGGTCGGGGCGGCGATCTCGCGCTTGAGTTCGCGCTTGCGCACGGGCTTGCCCCAGCGGTCGAGCAGGACCGGGTCTCGTGCCATGTCAGATACTCCCTTTCAGGCCGGCACCCAGCGGCGGGCGCCACCAGGGCCGGGTTGTGCCCGGATCGTCTTCGGGCCGGTCGGCCATCTCTCCGGGCGGCGGCGGGGTGCTGCGAGAGACCCCGCGCCAGCCATATTCCACCGCCCGCTTGCGCGAGGCGAAATGCGCCAGCGCCAGGGCGATCAGGAAGGCTCAGGGCCCACCAATCCCGCGCGCACAGCGGCTTGAGGCGCGAATGTCAGGGGTTTTTTGCCCGCCGGACAGGGTGGCCCCCTTTCCAAGGGCAAAAGGCCCCTGAGATGAAACGCCTCAAGCCGCCCTTCGGGTCCGGCGGATTTGCCCCCTGAATGCGTTGCAGCGGCTTGAAACAGCACCACTGTTCCGGCGCCGCAGCGCCTGTTCAGGGAGCAAATCTGCCGGACTGTGCGTGCGGGATTGGTGGGCCCTGAGCCTGCGCCATGGCGCTTCTTGCCCTTCACGCCCTCGCGCAGGGGCGGCACCCGGGGGGTTCCGCGCACCAGGCGGGCGGCGCGGATATCGGCGAGGTGCTCTTCGTCGGGCGCGATGGCGATCCGGTCGTCCTCGAAAGCGGCCTTGAGCGGCGGCATTTCCAGCCGATACCATTCCTCGGTGAACTTCACTGCCCAGATCAGGCCCGGCCCGTCCTCGCTCTCGCGCAGGCCGAAGCGGCGGCCCATTTCCTCGGCCACGATCCAGCCCATGCCGGTGGCGTCAAAGGCGGCTCCCAACAGGCGCGCCTTCACATGCTCGAGGATCATGCCCACCACCCGGATCTGCTCCTGACCGGGCACGCCGCGCATCTCGACCGAGAGCGCTTCCATGCGTTTCAAGCCCGCTTCAACGGCGAGTAAATCGAACACGGAAAGGTCGGCCACCCGCGCAAAATCGAAGCCGCCGGCATAGCGCGGGGCGAGGTCGAGCCGCCCCAGCGCCTCTTCCAGTTCCTCGAGGAAGGGCGTCATCAGCGATTTCTGTTCCAGCTCCGGGCGCTGCAGGTAGTCCGGCGGCAGCTCGAGGCGCAGGATCGGTGCGTCGCGCGCGGTCATGCGCGCCTCGATCAGCGGCGCGGGCAGCCAGGCGCCGGAGCCAAGGCTCGGAATGCAGAACAGTTCCTCGTCGGCGCCCTCGCCATAGAAGTCGATGATCTCCTGGCGCCAGGCGGCCTCGGCCTCGGGCGACCAGTCCTTGCCGGTGACACAGGGCCTGCCCCCGCCAATCCCGCGCGCACAGCGCTCCGGGCGCGAAATATCAGGGGCCTGGCGCGCGCCGGACAGGGTGACCCCTTTCCAAGCGCGCCGGGCCGCTGAGATGAAGCGCCCGGAGTGCCCGAAGGGTTTGGCGGATTTGCTCCCTGAATGCGTTGCAGCGGCTTGAAACAGCCCCACTGTTCCGGCGCCGCCGCGCCTGTTCAGGGAGCAAATCTGCCAAACTGTGCGCGCGGGATTGGCGGGGGCAGGCCCTCCGATGCGTTGATACAGCCCCTCGCGCAAGGCATCGTCGAGATCGACGCGCATGTGCTTGTATGGCAGGCGGCCGGCGAGGATGTCCTGCACATGGGCGTTGAAGGGGTTTTCGGCGCCGTCATGGGTCGAGCAGACCACCACTTGCCCGCCCCACATCAGGAAGGCCAGCGCCGCCTTCAGGAGCTCGCCCAGATCATCGACAAAGGCCGCCTCGTCGATGATCACCACGCCCTGCTTGCCGCGCAGGCTGCGCGGGGCCGAGCTCAGCGCCATGATCTCGAAGCCGCTAGCAAAGCGGATGCGGAAGGCGGCGATCGAGCGGTCGCCGGCCTTGTCGCGGTCGGCAAACAGGTGCTCCTCCACCGCCGAAGCCGCCTGATTGAAGGCGCGCGCCCACATGGCGCAGGCGTCGATGAATTCGCGCGTCATCTCCTGGCTGAACGAGATATACATCACATCCATGCCCCCGGCCTCGCGCGCACGCCCCGCGCGCAGCACCGCATAGGCCGCCAGCCCCCAGGTCATGCCGATGCGGCGCGATTTCTCAATGAACAGGACCGAGGTCGACGCGCTGTCGAGCAGCGATACCGCGCGCGCCTGATAGGGCAGCAGGATCTTCGGCAGGCCGATCTTCTCGACCAGATCGGGCAGGGCTTCGGTCGCGGCGCGCCGCTGTGCCTCCCACTCTGCCTGCGAAAGCGGGCCCTGGCCTTGCGCGCGCGCGCTCATCTTGCTGCCTCACGGATCGCGATCAGGTAGGGCTGGTCACGCCACCAGCTGACATGGAGGCGCATCCCCAGATGCTCATAGCGCCGCCAGCGGCCAAACACGAAGGCAAGTGCTGCGCGCCATTTCGGCCCGCGCCGCCAGTTGTGATCGCCAACGAGCGTGATCGCGCCAAGAGCAAGATCATTGGGGGCCAGATCATCGTGGGACCGGTCAGCAGGGTCCGCATGCGCGCGCGCCTCATCCATCGCCCTTCACCCCGAGGATTTCCGCCTTGATCGCCTCGACAGTGGCTGCGGACATGCCCTGGCTGGCCCCGACGGCGTCAATGGCCTCGGCAGCGCGGCTGCGCTCGGCCGCCTGGATGCGGGCGCGCTCCTTTTCAGCGAGCTGTTCGCGGATCCCGGAACTGGCCATGATGTCCTTCATCATCCGGCCGATGAAATGCAGCTCCTTCGGATCAATCTCACTGCCCTCTTGCATTTGCCCTTTCATGAACTTGAAGGCGAGCGTGGTCAGCATCTGGAACAGCACCCCGTGCCGGTCGGCTTCGTCGGCCAGCCCCGCGTCCGTGATCCACTCGGCCGCCCAGGCGCCGGCCTCCTCC
>JALWTH010000291.1 GCA_027082975.1 Paracoccaceae bacterium
GCTGTGAGCGGCGGGGCGGGTGGGAGCGCCGGCAGCCGCCGCCCCGTTGCGGACACCCCTCCCTGGCTGAGGCCCAAGGCGCCGCCCCCACGTCCAGCGCGTCGGCAAAGCCCTCGGCTTCGGCGAATTCGTCGCGCGCGCGCTGGCGGATGCGGTTCAGTGCCAGCGGGCCGGTCAGGCGGGTGCTCTCGGCGAAATGCTGCGCCAGCGGCAGGGTGACGAAGCTGCTCGCCGCCGCATTCCAGAACAGGAACGAGGCGAAATAGGTGAGCGCCCCGTAGATGGTCACCAGCACCACCTGCAGATCGTTGCCCGCGCCGGGCGTGCCCGGAGATGAGGCATTGGCGATGTCGAGCACTTCCTGCAGCCCGCCCATGCCCAGGATCAACCCGACCGCGAAGCCGGCTACCACGAAAAATGCGATGGTCCCGATCAGCACGACCAGCGCGGTCAGCGCGTAGCCGCCCAGGTAGATGCCCAGCACCCGGCGCGCCCGGGCGGTATTGACCAGGCCGGATATGTCCCCGCCGCCTTCGCCTTCGCCTTGGTCCACGCCGCCGCCTCCGCCGCCGATGCGCTTGTGGCTCGTCAGCAGGCGAAACGAATGCGCCCGCCACCAGGCCAGCCCGAATAGCGCCCAGGGCAGCGTGACGAGCAGCCAGAGCAGCCATCTGGGCCGGTCCTGCCAGACCGCAAGGCCGATCACCGCCGCGCTGCCGTAAACGCCGATATAGAGGTGCAGCATCGCCCCGAGCAGCATGGTCCAGCGCCCGCCCTGCCGGAGCGGCGCATCGCCGAAGCGGGTGCGGTCGGTGAGGTATTTTTCAAGGTAGAAGGCCTTGCGCGGCCAGAGCAGGCCCAGCGTCAGGATGGTGGCCAGCCAGTGCAGCGCCGCGCGCCAGGCATAGCCCCAGGCGCCGGGCTCGAGCCCGAAGCGGATGCCGCGCCAGCGGGTGCGCGCCAGCACATAGCGCCGCGCCCGGTAGCGGGCGAAGAACAGCAGCGGCAGCACGCCGATGAAGCTGAGCACATAGGCAATGGCATTGGTCTGGAACAGGCTGAAGCTGAAATACATCAAGAGCAGGTTCACCACCCCGATATAGAAGGCCATCACCACCACCGCGAACAGGAAGCCCAGGAGCTTTTCCCACGGATCGCCGGTATATTCGAGCGGCACCCCGCCGATGCGGATCGCCGACCACAGGTAGCGGCGCAGGCGGGTCTTCATCCAGAAGCGGTAGAGCCCAGCGGTGAGCACGGTGAGCGCGCCGGTCCTGAGCGCGAGGCCAAACAGCGCGCCGCGCCTCCCCGCATAGGAGGTTTCGAGATCCGCGAGCGCTTCCGTCTCCAGCGCCGCCATTGTCTCGCCCGCCGCCATGTCAGGTGAACCTGTTGTCGCGCGGAAAGCCGCGCGGGGCCATGCGCCCGGCGCCGGCGCGCTTGCCGAGCCATCCGGTGAGGTCTTTCTCGCAGCGCCGCCGCCCGGCCGGGTCGTGCCAGCAGAGCCCGTCGGCGAGATTGAAGGTGGTCACGTCCGACAGCCCGCCATCCTTGTACTTTTGCAACCTGACCCCCTTGCCCCGGGCCATCTCGTTGAGCTCCGAGAGCGGGAAAATGAGAACTTTGCGGTTTTCGCCCACCACCGCCACATGGTCGCCCTCGACCGGCTTGCAGGCCCTGGCGCGGGCGGGCGCGCGCAGGTTCAGCACCTGCTTGCCGCTGCGGGTCTGGGCCAGCACGTCCTCTTCGCGGACGATAAAGCCGTCGCCGGCGGTGGAGGCCACCAGCAGCTTGCGGCCGGGCCTGTGGATGAAGAGGTCCACCACGCCCGCCTCGTTGGGCAGGTCCACCATCAGGCGCACCGGCTCGCCCATGCCGCGCCCGCCGGGAAGGCTGGCGGCGCTGAGCGTGTAGAAGCGGCCGTTTTCGCCAAACAGCAGCAGCCGGTCGGTGGTCTCGGCATGAAAGATCCAGCCCGGCCCGTCGCCATCCTTGAACTTCAGCTCGCGCGAAAGGTCGATATGGCCCGCCATGGCGCGGATCCAGCCCATGCGGCTCATCACCACGGTGATCGGCTCGCGCTCGATCATCGCTTCCAGCGGCACCTCCTCCACCTCGCCCGCCTCGGCAAAGCTGGTGCGCCGCGCCCCGCCGGGCCAGTCGCGGCCGAATTTCTTTTTCACCTCGCGCAGATCATCGCCGATCCGCTGCCACTGGCGCGCCTCGCTCTCGAGCAGATCCTCGAGATCGGCGCGCTCGCGCATGAGCTCATCGCGCTCGCGCTGAAGCTCAAGCTCCTCGAGCCGGCGCAGGCTGCGCAGGCGCATGTTGAGGATCGCGTCCACCTGCATCTCGGTAAGCTCCCCCTCGCCCGGGGGCGGGCTCATGTAGTCGGCCTCGGAGGTGGCGCGCGGATGGGCGCGGCCCCAATCCTCGCGCATCAGCGCCGCCTTGGGGTCGTCGTCATAGCGGATGATGTCGATCACCCGGTCGAGATTGAGAAAGGCGATCAGGAAGCCCTCGAGCACTTCCAGCCGGTGGTCGATCTTGCCCAGCCGGTGGCGCGCGCGCCGCTGCAGCACCTCGCGGCGGAAGTCGAGAAAGGCGCGCAGCACCTCCTTCATCGAGCAGACCTTCGGCGTCACCCCGTCGATCAGCACGTTCATGTTGAGCGAAAAGCGGGTCTCGAGGTCGCAGAGGCGGAACAGCATGTTCATCAGCACGTCCGCATCGACATTCTTGCTGCGCGGCTCCAGCACCACGCGGATATCGTCGGCGCTCTCGTCGCGGATATCGGCGAGGATCGGGATCTTTTTCTGGCCGATCAGTTCGGCGATCTTCTCGATCAGCTTCGACTTCTGCACCTGGTAGGGGATCTCGGTCACCACGATCTGCCACTGGCCACGGCCAAGCTTCTCGACCTCCCAGCGCGCCCGCAAACGGAAGCCGCCGCGCCCGGTGCGATAGGCCCGGGCGATGGCTTCGGGGCTCTCGACGATCACCCCGCCGGTGGGGAAATCGGGGCCGGGGACGTATTTCAGGAGCGTGTCGTCGCGCGCATCCGGCGCGCGGATCAGGTGCAGGCAGGCATCCACCAGCTCGGCGATGTTGTGCGGCGGGATGTTGGTGGCCATGCCCACGGCAATGCCGCTGGCGCCATTGGCCAGCAGGTTCGGAAAGGTTGCCGGCAGCACCACCGGTTCGGTGAGGGTGCCGTCGTAATTGTCGCGAAAATCCACCGCGTTTTCGGCGAGCCCCTCCAGCATCGCCTCGGCGACCGGGGTCAGGCGCGCCTCGGTATAGCGCGAGGCGGCCGGGTTGTCGCCGTCGATATTGCCGAAATTGCCCTGGCCATCGACCAGCGGGTAGCGGACGTTGAAATCCTGCGCCAGCCGCGCCATGGCGTCGTAGATCGCCGCATCGCCGTGGGGGTGATAATTGCCCATCACGTCGCCCGAGATCTTGGCCGATTTGCGAAAGCCGCCGGTGGCGGTGAGGCGAAGCTCGCGCATGGCGTAGAGGATGCGCCGGTGCACCGGCTTGAGCCCGTCGCGCGCATCCGGCAGCGCCCGGTGCATGATGGTGCTCAGCGCATAGGTCAGGTAGCGCTCGCCGAGGGCCCGGCGCAGCGGCTCGCTGACCTCGCGGGCGGTTTCGTCGTCCAGAAGCTCGTCCATGGGCCTGTTTTAGAGGGGGCGCCGGGGCGGGTCCAGCGGCTTTTGCAA
>JALWTH010000292.1 GCA_027082975.1 Paracoccaceae bacterium
GAGGGGGCGGCGTGCGGGCATGGTCATTCCTCCATCACGTAGCCGTAGGAGCCGGAGAAGTCCTGTTTGGCCACTTCGCCGGCGGCGCCGCTGGTGGGGCGGGCCTGGCTGGCGGTGGTGCCGTTGAGGAACAGTTCGGCCTCGGTGGGCGGGCGGATCCGGTCGGTGGGCAGGGCCAGGGCCTCGCCGCGGGTCGGGCTGACCAGGTGGGCGGTGACGATGATCACCAGTTCCGATTGCTGGCGCTGGTAGTCGGCCGAGCGGAACAGCGCGCCCAGCACCGGGATGTCGCCGAGCCAGGGCACCTGGCCGTTGAGGTCGCGGAAGTCGTCCTGCAGCAGCCCGGCAATGGCGAAGCTCTGCCCGTCGCGCATCTCGACCGTGGTCGAGGCCTCGCGGCGGCGGAAGCCGTTGACCGAGAAGTTTTCGTTGGTGATCGAAACCGTGGGGTCGATGCCGGAGACGGCGGCATTGAGCTCGAGATTGATGATGTCCTGATCGACCACGCGGGGGGTGAATTTCAGCTCGATGCCGAAGGGCTTGTAGACGATGGAGATGCCGCCGGATTGCGGGTCGAGCACCGGGATCGGGTATTCGCCCCCGGCCAGGAAATCGGCCTCCTGGCCGGAAAGCGCGGTCAGGTTGGGCTCGGCCAGCGTGCGCACGACGCCTTTGCTTTCAAGGGCTTCCAGCAGCACGCCGACCTGGAAGCTGCCGGCGGTGAAGCCAAGATTGAGCGCGCCCTGGGTGCCGGATTTGGTGGTGATGTTCGGGTTGGTCAGGGCGTTGTCGGCGAGCAGCCAGGTGCCGGTCTCGGCGCTGGCGGTGAACCCGGTGCCGCCGGCAAAGGCCAGCGAGGAGGAGAGGGACTTGGAGACCGAGCGGTTCATCTCGGCGAATTTCACCTCCAGCATCACCTGCTGGGTGCCACCCACGCTCATCAGGTTCGACACCCGGTCCGGCGCGTAGCGGCGGGCAAGCTCCAGGGCCCGGTCGAGGGCGGCGGTGGAAGAGACGGTGCCCGAGAGCACGATGCCGTCATTGGCGGTGCGCACCTCGATCGGCTCGCCCGGCAGGATCTGGCGCAGGCGCTCCTTGAATTCGGCGATGTCGGGGGTGACGCGCACCTCGACATTGGTGATCAGCCGCCCGTCCGGCCCGAGCAGGGTCAGCGTGGTGCGCCCCGGGGTCTTGCCCAGCACATAGATGGTGCGGTCCGAGAGGGTGGAGATATCGGCGATGCCCGGATTGGCGATGGATATTTCGGCAAAGGGCGCATCGGCCTCGACCACCACGGCCCGGTTCATGGGCACATTGAGCGCGCTGGACGTGCCGCCGGACATGACCCGCAGGGCCTGCGCCGAAACCTCGTCCGGCGCTGCGGCGATGCCCAGCGCAAGGCCCAGCAGGGCCGCTTTCAGATATGTGTCAATTTTCATGTGATCCTGCCTCTCCGATCACGCCTCGCTCTCGGCCTTGCCGCCGTCTCGTTCCAAGGTCCCTTGCCCACGGGTCCTTTGCCCACGGGTCTTTTGCCCGGATTGTGAGGCAGATTGCCCGATTTTTCATTTTTATGCAAGAATCAATGGCTTGTATGCGCGCCCTCATGTGGAAAAGGCGCAACACCACGGGCCAGGGGCGCATATATGGGGGGCGCTGGGCGCTGCGGAACCATATGGAGTGGCCGGGCGGGTCGCCAGCTCGTCCGTGGTCCGTGGCGGGGTGGTTTCGACTCCGGTCGGCCCGGCGCCGATTTTTCTGCGAAAAATCGCTTCCCGCTCGCCAGGGCGCAAGCCCGGCGAAATCCCTGCCGCCGGGCGGAGCGCGGTTTCGGCCCGTCAGCTTTCCGGGCAGGCCACCGGGGTTTCGACGATCTCGGCGCCGCGGCGGGTGCGGATGGTGCAGACGCGCGGGGCTTCGGCCACGGGGGCGGGGGCTTCTTCCTCGATCCCCAGCAGCTGGTTCTGGTCGATCTCTACCGCCCGGGCAACGGTATCGTCGTCCGTGCCCACCAGCGACAGGCTCAGCTTGCCGGTGGCCTGGGCCTGGGCCAGGGCGGCGACCTGGGTCGGGGTGGCCTTGACGGTGATGGTGCGGGCGATGGTCGGGGTGGAGCGGTCGCTGTCGGCGGTCTGGTCCACGGCGATGATCTGCAGCGCGCCCTGGATCAGCCGGGTGATTTCCCGGCCGCGGCGCTCGCCTTCGCGCGCGGCGCTGCGCCCGGTCCAGTAGACATCGACCCGGTCGCCCGGCCGCAGGAAGCCGGAGACGCCGCTGGCCACGTCCACATTGATGGTAAAGGCGCGCATTCCCCGGCCCAGCCGCGAGGCCACGCCGGCATCGGCGCCGGTGCCGCTGACCTTGACATTCATCACCGCCTCGCCCTTTTCCATGGTGCGCAGCACGGTGCGGAATTCGGGCTCGCCCTCGGGAAACAGCTCGGCCAGCGAGGTAAAGGCGCCCTCGGGCACCGCCTTGACCGGCCATTTCACCGCTTCGACATTCTCGGCGGTGAGCTGGTCGCCATAGGCCAGGCGCTCCTTGACCACGAAGACCTCGGTGGTGGGCACGATCTGGGCGCGCAGGGCGCGCTCGGCGGCCAGCTGCGCCTTCTGGGCGTCGATATAGCCGCGCGCCATGTAGACGGCGAAGCCGGCCAGGCCGACGCCAAGCACAAGGACCAGTCCAAATATCACTCGCATCTCGTGTCCTTTCCTGAGCCGCTGCCGGGGCGGCTGTTACCTGATACTTCAGGCTGTTTGTCGCCGACAAATGCGGCGAAATCTGGGGCAAAGGGTGGTATTTGCGGGGAAAGTCGGGCGGATTGCCGGGGGCCGGCGGTGGGGCAGCCGCGGCGCCCGGGCCACCCGGAGCCCCCAGAGCCCCGAAGCCCCCGCAACTGCGGGGGCGCAACAGCGAAAGGGCCGGCCCTGTTGCCAGGACGCGGCCCTGTTCGCGGTATCGCCCGAGCGATCAGTAGCTGGCGATGGTGGTGCCGGCCAGTTCGCTCGAGATGGTGTCGGCCAGCGTCGTGGTGCCGCCGGAGACGGAAGTCAGCACGGCGATGCCCAGGCCGACGATGGCGGCGGTGAGCACCACCCAGTCGACGGTGACGGCGCCGGATTCGTCGGCGAAGAACTTGTTGAACAGTTTCATCTTCATGTCCCTTCAGTGTGTTCAGCTTCTTTCCTACCCTGCAAACGCCCCAATCGCCTGTGAACCGATCCGGTCGCCTGCTTGGCATGGTGGCAAATTGCCCATGGATTGGGGCGAGAGTTGGGCAGGTTTCGTACAATTGTGGGATTAACGTTTTCCGGCGTGGATATTCGTGTAATCTATTGAAACACAACGATAAAAAAAATCGGAAAATCTTGAGATTTGTTGCGCTGTTTACACTTTCCGGCAAAAAATCGCGCCTGCCGCGCAGGAAAAACTGGCCCTTGGGGCGGAAATTTGCGAATAACCCGTTAACAATAATAACGAGGCGGCAGGCAAGCGCATGAGGTGGCGCTGGGTATTCATTGCGGTTTTTCTCCCTGTTCTGGGCGCGGGAGCGGCCAGGGCGGGGCAGGATGGCGTGCCCGCGCCCTGGCCGCAATTCACCTTCAAGCGCGTGGGGCTGCCCCGGGACGGGGCGCCGAGGATCAATGTGCAGATCGACCCGGCCGCGCAGGCGGCGGCGCTGGCGTCCGGTTCCGGTGGCGGCGGGGCGGCGG
>JALWTH010000293.1 GCA_027082975.1 Paracoccaceae bacterium
AAGCGGAGGCGCCGGCCGTGGCTGAGCGGGGCGCGCCGCTGCTGGTGATCGCCGCCGGCGGCACGGCGGGGCACATGTATCCGGCGGTGGCGCTCAGCGAAGCGATGCTGGCGCGCGGCTGGCGGGTGACGCTCTCGACCGATGCGCGGGGAGCGCGCTACGCCGGCGCCTTTCCGGCGGCGGTGGAGGTGGAGCGGGTCTCCTCGGCGAGCCTTGCGCGCGGCGGGGTGCTGGCCCGCGCCCTGGCGCCGCTCCGCATCCTCGCCGGAGTGCTCGCCGCCACCCTGCGCCTGTGGCGGGCGCGCCCGGCGGTGGTGGTGGGCTTTGGCGGCTACCCGACGATCCCGGCCATGGGCGCGGCCTGGATCCTGCACCTGCCGCGCATGCTGCATGAGCAGAACGGCGTGCTGGGCCGGGTCAACCGGCTCTTTGCCCGCCGCGTGGACCGGCTCGCCTGCGGCACCTGGCCTACCGACCTGCCCGAGGGCGTCGAGGGCATCCATACCGGCAACCCGGTGCGCGCCGCCGTGGCCGCGCGCGCCGCTTCGCCCTATATCGCGCCGGGCGATTACCCGATGGACGTGCTGATCTTCGGCGGCTCGCAGGGCGCGCGGGCGCTCTCCGACCTGGTGCCCGAGGCCATCGCCCGCCTGCCCGAGGCGATCCGCCGCCATGTCTCGCTCAGCCAGCAGGCCCGGCCCGAGGATGTGGCGCGGGTCGCGGACTTCTACGCCGAACATGGCATTCGCGCCGACGTGCAGCCCTTCTTCGACGACATCGCGCGCCGGATCAGCGAGGCGCAGCTGGTGATCTCGCGCGCCGGCGCCTCCTCGCTCGCCGACATCACCGTGATCGGCCGACCCGCGATCCTGATCCCCTATCCCCACGCCACCGCCGATCACCAGAGCGCCAATGCCCGCGGGCTGGAGCAGGCGGGCGCGGCGATCGTGCTGGCCGAGCAGGACCTGACCGGCGAGGTGCTGCGCGATGCGATTACCGCGGTGCTGGGCGACCCCGACACCGCCCAGGACATGGCCGCCAGGGCACTCGCCGCCGGCCGCCCTGACGCCGCTGAGCATCTCGCCCGGCTGGTCGAGGAACTGGCAGGGCAGGGGGGCGCGCCCGAGACCGGTTCCGTGCCCGAGCCAGGCCCCGAATCCGCCCCCGAATCCCGAGAGGAACACAGCCCATGAGCCCCGCCACCAAGCTGCCCACCGAGATGGGGCCGATCCACTTCACCGGGATCGGCGGCATCGGCATGTCCGGCATCGCCGAAGTGCTGCTGAACCACGGCTACAGCGTGCAGGGCTCCGACCTGAAGGAAACCAAGATCACCCGCCGCCTCGCCTCGCTCGGCGCGCGCATCTTCATCGGCCAGCGGGGCGAAAATCTCGATGGCGCCGAAGTGGTGGTGATCTCGTCCGCGATCAAGCCCGGCAACCCGGAGCTCGACGAAGCCCGCCGGCGCTCCCTGCCGGTGGTGCGCCGGGCCGAGATGCTCGCCGAACTGATGCGGCTGAAATCCAACATCGCCGTTGCCGGCACCCATGGCAAGACCACCACCACCACCCTGATCGCCGAACTGCTGGTCAAGGGCGGCATCGACCCCACCGTGATCAATGGCGGCATCATCCACGCCTATGGCTCCAATGCCCGCATGGGCGCGGGCGAATGGATGGTGGTGGAGGCCGACGAGAGCGACGGCACCTTCAACCGCCTGCCCGCCACCATCGCCGTCGTCACCAATATCGACCCCGAGCATATGGAGCACTGGGGCAGTTTCGAGGCGCTCAAGCAGGGATTCGCCGATTTCGTCCACAATATCCCCTTTTACGGCCTTGCGGTCTGCAATACCGACCACGCGGAAGTGCAGGCCCTGGTCGGGCGCATCAGCGACCGGCGCGTCACCACCTACGGCTTCAACGCCCAGGCCGATGTACGGGCGCTGAACCTGCGCTTTGCCGGCGGTCAGGCGCATTTCGACATCGAGCTTGCCGGCGAAGGCACGCGCATCGAGGGCTGCACCCTGCCCATGCCCGGCACGCATAATGTCTCCAACGCGCTCGCCGCCGTCGCCGTGGCCCGGCACCTCGGCATGAAGCGCGACGAGATCCGCCAGGCGCTGGCCGAATTCCAGGGCGTGAACCGCCGCTTCACCCGGGTTGCCACCATCGACGGGGTCACCATCATCGACGATTACGCCCACCACCCGGTGGAGATAAAGGCGGTGCTCTCGGCCGCCCGCCAGGCCACCGAGGGGCGCGTCATCGCCGCCCACCAGCCGCACCGATATACCCGGCTCCACGACCTGTTCGAGGATTTCTGCACCGCCTTCAACGAGGCCGATGTGGTCGCCATCGCCCCGGTCTTTGCCGCCGGCGAACAGCCGATAAAGGGCGCCAGCCGCGACGACCTCGTGGCCGGCCTCACCAGCCACGGCCACCGCGACGCGCGCGCCATCGACGACGGCGAAGACCTGCTCGAACTGCTCAGGAGCGAAGCCCGCCCGGGCGACCTGCTGGTCTGCCTCGGCGCCGGCTCGATCAGCGCCTGGGCCAACGAGCTTCCGGCCCGGGCCGGCCGGAAAACCTGACCCTTTCGCCTTTTCCCACGATTTTTCGTGCGAAAAATCGCAGCCGGGCGCATCCTCGCAGAATGCGCCCGGCCGTTTTCATGTCAGAGAGTTGCCCTTACGGCCGCCACGGAAACGGGAACGGCGAAGGCAGCGGCACCGGCCGCGGCCAGGCATTGTCCGGGATGTTGTAACGCGGGCGGCTCCGCGCCGCGGCAATCGCTTCGTTGATATCGGCCGCGCTCAGGGTGCGCTGGTTGTTGCCCTGGTTGCAATCGTCATTCCGCGGATTGCCGTCGATGTAGATATCCGGGTCATAGCTCAGCAGCGCGCTCACCGAGGGAGTGAATTCGCCGCCAGGGGCGCGCAGCCGGGCGGTGAGCGAAAACGACGCCCCGGAAGCGAGCCGGTTGAAGCGCTGGCGCAGGAGCATGTTGCGCGTGGAATTGCCGGTAAAGACCATCACCGACTGCTGGTTCGGACCCGAGACATAATCCCCCGCGCCCCGGTTATGCACGGTGACCCTGATGCTGACGACGGCCTGATCGCCCTCGAAGCGCACACCGCTGATGCGCATCGAGGATATGGCCGGGTCGGGGCAGGGGCCGGCCATGGCGGCGGAACCGGCGAAGGAAGCGGAAAAGGCCACGCCCAGGGCGAGAAGCGCCCGGCGCAGGCTGCGCGGGGAAGGGGACTTGAAAGACATTCTGATTCTCCTGTGTTTCTGTTTCTCCCGTGCTGGAGTGTTTCGGTTGCCTGCGGGCGCCCCGGGGCCGGACGGGGAGAAGGGAGGAGGAAGGGACATGCCCCGGAGCACCTGCAGCCCGACCATGCCCGGCACCGCCCTGTCAGGCAAAAACAGCCGCCCGTTATCGGATAACAGCCGCACCGCAGACCCGCTTTTCGCCCTTGATCCTTGCCCCATGGCTGCCCCACCACAGCCCGATCGCCCCGCCTCCAGACCGAGCGTGGGCTGCACAGGGCCTGCCCTCTTCCTCTTGCCACAATATCCCCGCCGGAGGCCCGATTTTTCTGCGAAAAATCGCCTCCCCCGCCCCCAAACGCCCCGCATCAGAGGCAGGGGGAGAACCCGGCCAATCCGCCTTTTCCCGCGCGCAAAAGTGTCGTATG
>JALWTH010000294.1 GCA_027082975.1 Paracoccaceae bacterium
GTCATCGACCGCGCCAGCCTCGCCCGGAGCGGCGCGCTGGCCTTTTACGTCGCCGCTGACGGGTTCCGCGAAGTCTCTGCCCACGCCCTTGCCGGCCGGCGCCCGTGGAACCGGGCCAGCCGGGGCGGGGCTCGAGCGGGCGCGCCTCGTTAGCGCTCCTCGACAGGACGCCTCAATAGGTGCGGATCAGGCCCACCAGCTTGCCCTGCACCTTGACCTGCCCCTCGCGCAGAAGGCGGGTCTCGTAAGCCGGGTTGGCGGCCTCGAGCGCGATCATGTCGCCCTGCTTGCGGTAGCGCTTCAGCGTCGCCTCGTAGCCGTCCACCTGGGCCACCACGATATCGCCGTTATCGGCGGTGGAAGTCTCGCGGATGACCACGATATCGCCATCGTTGATCCCGGCATTGATCATGGAATCCCCTTTGACTTCAAGCGCATAATGATTGCCGCGCCCGCCCAGCATCTGCTGGGGCACCGACACGCGCGAGGTGCCGTCGCCAATCGCCTCGATCGGCTGGCCGGCGGCGATCCGGCCCAGCAGCGGCAGCTCGTTCACCCCCTCCGGCGCGGCCGGCATGGCGCTGGCGGGCGGCTCCACCCGGTCGCCCTCGATCACCCGCGGTTCGAAGCCCGCGCGGCCGTCGCCCCGCAGGGTTTCCGGCAGCTTGACGATCTCGATCGCCCGGGCGCGGTGGGCCAGCCGGCGGATGAAGCCGCGCTCCTCGAGCGCCGTGATCAGCCGATGAATGCCCGACTTGGAGCGCAGCGACAGCGCGTCTTTCATCTCGTCGAAAGAAGGCGGCACCCCGTCGCGCTGGATGCGCTTGTGGATGAATCCGAGCAATTCGATCTGCTTCCTGGTCAACATCGGCCTACTCCCCGCATATGCACCCTGCCGGCGCACCGGCGCCTGCGCGCCCCTTGCCTTGCCAGCCCCGTTAACCCGATGTTGAGAAACATGTGGCAACAACGGACAACAGAGGCGTTCGGCCAATGTTCTAACCGCGTTCCTGTTTTGTGTCAAGCGGGCGGATGCAAGGAAAGAAACGGGACGGATTCGCCAATCTCGCGCGCGGGGTCGCCGGGCGGGCGGATCAGCAGGGCATTGGCCCGGGCACAGGCGATGAGGCCGCTCCTGCCCTCTACCGGGGCGATTTCGCCGTCGCTGGCGCGCGCCTGGAGGTAACATTCCTGGCCGCCATTGGCGCCGAGCGGGGCGGCGAGGCGGGCGCTTTGCGTGGGGGCCGGCGCGGCGGGCAGCCCCAGCAGGGCGCGGATGGCGGGCACGGCAAAGACCTGCGCGCCCACCATGGCTGCCGTCGGCGTGCCGGGCAGGCCGAGCAGGGTCGCGCCGTAGAGCTGGCCGAGGATCAGCCGCTTGCCCGGACGCATGGCGAGGCGGAGGGTTTCGGCCCGCCCGCCCATGCTGCGCACGGCCTCGGCGACGAGGTCGTAAGTCCCCGAAGCCGCGCCGCCGGTGGTGAGGATCAGGCCAGCGCCCCGGGCAAGGGCGAGGGCGTCGGTGAGCGAATCGATATTGTCGCGCGCGATCGGCAGGACGCGCGCGGCACCCCCGGCGGCGCGGACAATGGCTGCCAGTGCAAAGGGGTTGGAGGCGAGGATCTGCCCCGGCGCCGGTTCCGCGCCGGGCATGGCCAGCTCGTCCCCGGTGGGCAGGATGGCCACCTCCGGGCGGCGGGCCACGGTGACCTCGGCCCGGTTCATCGCCGCCAGCAGGGCGAGGTCGGCCGGCGTGAGCCGGCGCGGCGGGGTGAGTTCGTGGCCCGCGGGGAAGTCGGCGCCGGGCGGGCGGATGAAGGGGCGCGGGTCGATCTCGCGGCCGAGCGTCAGCAGGGCGCCGCGCCGGGTCGCCTGCTCCTGCATCACCACCTTGTCGGCGCCCTCGGGCACCGGCGCGCCGGTGAGGATGCGCACCGCTTCGCCCGCGCCCACGCCCCCGGCAAAGGGATGGCCCGCTGCCGCCTCGCCGACCAGGCGAAACTGCGCCTCGGGTTCGGCCTCCACCCCTTTCAACGCATAGCCGTCCATGGACGCGGCGGGGAAGGGCGGCTCGTCGCGCGGCGCGCGCACTGGTGCCGCCAGCACCCGCCCCGCGGCATCGGCGAGCGGCACCGTCTCGCTCTCTACCGGCGGCAGCAGCGCGAAAATGCGCTCCAGCGCCGCGGCGGGACCGGTCACGCGCTTGCCTCGTAAACCCCTGATTTGCCGCCGGATTTTCGCAAGAGCCGGATGCCCTCGATGCGCATTCCCTTTTCGACCGCCTTGAGCATGTCATAGATGGTGAGCGCGGCCACGGAGACGGCGGTGAGCGCTTCCATCTCGACCCCGGTCTGCCCGGAAGTGGCGACCGTGGCGGTGATGCGCACGCCCGGCAGCGCCGGGTCGGGCACAAGCTCCAGCGCCACCCGGCTCAGCGCCAGCGGGTGGCAGAGCGGGATCAGGTCGGCGGTCTTCTTGGCGGCCATGATCCCGGCCAGGCGGGCAACGCCGAGCACATCGCCCTTTTTGGCGCTGCCCTCGAGCACGCGCGCCAGCGTCTCGGGCGCCATCTCCACCCGCCCCTCGGCCAAAGCCTCGCGCGCGGTGACCGCCTTGGCCGAGACATCGACCATGTGCGCCTGCCCGGCTGCGTCGAAATGGGTCAGCTTGCCGCTCTTCTCGCTCATGGTTTCACCGGGTTTTTCAATAGGTTACGGGTCGCGGCCTCGACATCCCGCTGGCGCATCAGGCTCTCGCCGATGAGAAAGGCGCGCGCGCCCAGCTCGGCCATGGCGGCGAGGTCTTCGGGGCTGAACAGCCCGCTTTCGCAGACCAGAAGCCGGTCAGCCGGCGCCAGCGGGGCCAGGGCGCGGGTGGTGTCGAGGCTGGTTTCGAAGGTCTTCAGGTTGCGGTTGTTGATGCCCAGAAGCGGCGATTTCAGCCGCGCGGCGCGCTCGAGCTCGGCCGCGTCATGCACCTCGATCAGCACATCCATGCCCCAGCCATGGGCGGCGTCCTCGAGCTCGCCCGCCTGCGCATCCGAGACGCTGGCCATGATGATCAGGATCGCATCCGCCCCCCAGGCCCGCGCCTCGGCCACCTGATAGGGGTCGTACATGAAATCCTTGCGCAGGGCCGGCAGGCGCGTGGCCGCGCGCGCGGCAATGAGATATTCCGGCGCGCCCTGAAAGCTCGGGGCATCGGTCAGCACCGAAAGGCAGGTCGCGCCGCCCGCCTCATAGGCCCGCGCAATCGCCGGCGGGTCGAAATCCGCGCGGATCAAGCCCTTGGAGGGGCTTGCCTTTTTCACTTCCGCGATCAGCCCGTAGCCGCTGCGGCTGGCGCGCCGGAGCGCCTCGGCAAAGCCGCGCGGCGCGCTCGCTTCCCGCGCCGCGGCCTCCACCTCGGCAAGCGGGCGCGCGGCCCTGGCGGCGGCGATTTCTTCGAGCTTGTAAGCCTTGATCCTGTCGAGAATGGTACCCATGGGGCAGGTTTACGCCCCCCGCCGCCACAGGGCAACCGAAACAAGCCGCTCGGGACTCGCCCTGCCTGTTGACCCCTGCGCCCAATACGCCCCATGCTGGCGGCATTGATACGGCCCGGCCGGACGCCCGGGGTGGCGGCCCAACAGATTTTTGCCGAGATACAGGGAGATTGCCTTGGAACCCGTCAGCCATACCTTCGGCGAATT
>JALWTH010000295.1:0-11017 GCA_027082975.1 Paracoccaceae bacterium
CCCCCCGGCGCGCGACGATCAGCGAGGCCGACCGCGAGATGATCCGCGCGGCGGTGATCTACCGCGACGAACACCTGATCGCGCTCAACAAGCCCGCCGGTCTGCCGGTGCAGGGGGGCACGAAACAGGCGCGCCATGTGGACGGGCTGGCCGAGGCGCTCCGCTTTGGCGGCGACAAACCGCGCCTCGTCCACCGGCTTGACAAGGACACGTCCGGCATCCTGCTCCTGGCCCGCAGCCCGCGCGCCGCCAGCGCGCTCGGCCGCGCCTTTCGCGACCGCGCCACGCGCAAGATCTACTGGGCGCTGGTCGCGGGCCTGCCGGTGCCGCGCATGGGCTCGATCCGCTTCGGGCTTCTCAAGGCCGCGGGCCACGGCCGGGCGGGGGAGGGTGAGAAGATGCGCCTCGTCCAGCCGCGCGAGGTCGAGGCCACTCCCGGCGCCAGACAGGCGCTCACCGATTACGCGGTGCTGGAAAATCTCGGCGGGCGCGCCGCCTGGCTGGCGCTGGTGCCGGTCACCGGGCGCACCCACCAGCTGCGCGCGCATATGGCCGGGATCGGCCACCCGATCATCGGCGACGGCAAATATGGCGGCGCCTCGCAGGAAAATCTCGGCGACGGCTGGGGCGCGGGGATCGGCGGCGCGATCCGCCGCAAGCTGCATCTGCATGCGCGCGCGCTCACGCTCACCCATCCCTTTACCGGCAAGAAGCTGACCCTGACCGCGCCGCTGCCCGCCCACATGGCCGAGAGCTGGGCGGCGCTCGGGCTCAGCGAGGCCGACGCGCCGGCCGATCCGTTCGCGGAGGGCGCCTGAATGACCATGAAGCGCTTCTGGAAAGAGGTCCGAACTCCGGCGGCCGAAGGCGGCTTCGCGGTCACGCTCGATGCCCGCCCGCTCAGGACCCCGGCCAAGGCGCCGATGGTCCTGCCGACAGAGGCGCTGGCGCGGATGGTGGCGGCCGAGTGGGCGGCGGTCGAAGGCGAGGTGCGCCCCGCGGACATGCCCGCCACCCGCATGGCCAATGCGGCGATCGACAAGGTATCGGCGCAGTTCGAGGAGGTCGCCGGGATGCTCGCGGCTTATGGTGATTCGGACCTGCTGTGCTACCGCGCGAGCGAGCCGGAGGCGCTTTCTGCGCTGCAGGCCGAGAAGTGGGACCCGCTGCTGGACTGGGCCGCCGAGGCGCTGGGCGCGCGGCTGGAGCCGGTCAGCGGCATCCTCCACCGCGCCCAGGCGCCGGAAGCGCTCGCGGCCCTGCGCCGGGAGGTCTTTGCCCTCGATGCCTTCCAGTTGTCGGCCTTTCACGACCTGGTGACCATCTCCGGCTCGCTGGTGCTGGCGCTGGCCACGACCAAGGCTCTGCTGGGGCTCGAAGAATCATGGTCCCTCGCCGTGCTGGACGAGCTCTGGCAGGAGCGCCAGTGGGGCGAGGACGCCGAGGCCCGGGCCCTGAGGGCGGCCAGGAAGCGCGACTTTTTTCATGCCGCCCGGTTCTTCGCATTCTGCAATCAACCATAAGTGGCAAACCCCGGCAATGCAGCGGCCGGGGCGAGATTCCCGTCAACATTCCATTAATATTGGTGATGAATCACTTGACGTTTTCGCCTGTTTGCGGCCACAGTAAGCGCTCGAGAGGGGGAGTTCCTTTCAGCTTTCAAACTGGCTTCATGCCGGAAAAGCGCCCTTCGGGGCGAACACTCAGGAAGAGGTAAACATGAAAAAATCCGTATTTCTTGGCGCGCTGACGATCGCCGGTCTTGCTGCAACGGCCTCCATGGCCAGCACGCTCGACGACGTGAAGGCCCGCGGCAAGCTCAACTGCGGCGTTTCCACCGGCCTGGTGGGCTTCGCCGCGCCCGACGCCAATGGCCGCTGGAACGGCTTCGACGTTGCCGTCTGCCGCGCTGTCGCCGCCGCTGTTCTGGGCGATTCGGACGCCGTGAACTTCGTGCCCACCACCGGCAAGACCCGCTTCACCGCGCTGGCTTCCGGCGAGGTGGACATGCTGGCGCGCAACACCACCTGGACCTTCACCCGCGACGTGGACCTGAAGTTCGAATTCGTCGGCGTGAACTACTACGACGGTCAGGGCTTCATGGTGCCCAAGTCGCTGGGCGTCAGCTCGGCCAAGGAGCTGGACGGCGCCACCGTCTGCATCCAGACCGGCACCACCACCGAGCTCAACCTGGCGGACTTCTTCCGCTCCAACAACATGAGCTACGAGCCGGTGCCGATCGAGACCAACGCCGAGGCCCAGCAGCAGTTCCTGGCCGGCGCCTGCGACACGCTGACCACCGACGCTTCCGGCCTGGCCGCCACCCGTGCCGCCTTTGAAAACCCGGACGATTTCGTGGTGCTGCCCGAGATCATCTCCAAGGAGCCGCTCGGCCCGCTCGTGCGCCACGGCGACAACCAGTGGGGCGACATCGTGCGCTGGGTGCTCAACGGCCTGATCTCGGCCGAAGAGCTCGGCATCACCTCGGCCAATGTGGATGAGCTGGCCAAGGGCACCAACAACCCGGAGATCAACCGGATGCTCGGCACCGAGGGCAACCTGGGCGAGATGCTCGGCCTCGACAAGGATTGGCTGATCCGCGCGATCAAGGTGAACGGCAATTACGGCGAGATCTTCGAAGCCAATATCGGCGAGAAGACCCCGCTCGGCCTGTCGCGCGGCCTCAACGCGCAGTGGACCGAAGGCGGCCTGATCTACTCGCCGCCGTTCCGCTGAACCCATCACGTCAAGGGCGCGGGGAGTCTCCTCGCGCCCTTTTCATATAACAAGTATTCCGGGCCCCAGGCGGGCAAACCGCCGGGCAGCGCCGGAAATGACAGGGAATGTCTTCATGACAACACTGACCGACCCGCCCAAGGAGTCGTTCCGGCTGTCCATGCTCCTGTATGACAGTCGCTATCGCTCCATGACCATTCAGATCATCGTGCTGATGGGCTTCATGCTCGGGGCCGCCTGGCTGATCAACAATGCCCGGATAAACCTCGCCGAAGCCGGCAAGCCGATCACCTTCGGCTTCCTGTGGGAGCCCTCGGGCTATGACATCAACCAGCGCCTGATCGACTATTCCTCGCGCTCGACCCATGCCCGCGCGGCGGTGGTCGGCATCCTGAACACCCTGCTGGTGGCGGTGATGGGCTGTCTCACGGCGACCATCATCGGCGTGCTGATCGGCGTGCTGCGCCTGTCGAAGAACTGGATGGTCTCGCGCCTGGCGGCGGTCTATGTGGAGGGCCTGCGCAACGTGCCGGTGCTGCTGTGGATCGTGCTGACCATGGCGATCATGGCCGAATTCATGCCGCAGCCGCGCGAATTCCGCGGCGAGAACCCGTCGGCGCGCATGTATCTGTTCGATTCGGTGGCGATCACCAACCGGGGCGTCTACATCCCCGAGCCCAAGTTCACCAACGGCCTCGGCGACATCCCCGTGGCCATGTCGCTGCGCCCCGACCAGTGCGAATCCTACCTCGAAGGGGGCGAGCTGGCCGACAGCTGCGGGCTGTTCCAGATCAGCCTCGACCTGTGGCTGATCATCGCCGTGCTGCTGGCCGGCATCTTCGTCGCCAAGCTCAACACCATGCGCGCCAACCGCATACAGGCGGCGACCGGCGAGCGGCCCAACACGCTCTGGGTCAATCTCGCGGTGATCGTCCTGCCGACCCTGGCCGTACTCTGGTATCTCGGCTTCTACCTCGAACGGCCGGTGCTCAAGGGTTTCAACTTCCGCGGCGGCATCCACATGCGCAATTCGCTGATCGCCCTGTGGCTGGCGCTGTCGCTCTATACCGGCGCCTTCATCGCCGAGATCGTGCGCGCCGGCATCCTGGCGATCCCCAAGGGGCAGAGCGAGGCCGCCGCCGCGCTCGGTCTGCGTCAGGGCAAGATCATGCGGCTGGTGATCCTGCCGCAGGCCTGGCGGGTCATCTTCCCGCCGCTGATCTCGCAATTCCTGAACCTCACCAAGAACTCGTCGCTGGCCATCGCCGTGGGCTACATGGACGTGACCGGCACGCTCGGAGGCATCACGCTGAACCAGACCGGGCGCGAGATGGAGACCGTGCTGCTTCTGATGCTGGTCTACCTGATCATTTCGCTGACGGTTTCGGCGGTGATGAACGCCTACAACAAACGCAACGCATTGAAGGAGCGCTGATATGTCCATGCAAGAGACTGCCTATGTGCGCACCGAGATGCTGCCGGAGCGCGAACCGCCTTCGCTCAATACCGGGCCGATCGGCTGGATCAGGGCAAACCTGTTTCCCAACTGGTTCAGCTCGCTCCTGACGCTGGCCTCGCTCTTCATCATCTACAAGCTGCTCGCGGCCTTCATCCCCTGGGCCTTTGGCGGGGTGTGGAATGCCAGCTCGCTCAAGGAATGCCGCGAGATCCTGCAAGGGGTGGATGCGGCCTGCTGGGCGGTGATCCATGAGCGCTTCTGGCAGCTGATGTACGGCTTCTACCCGGACAATCTCTACTGGCGGCCGAATCTGGCGCTGGTGATGCTGATCGTGGCGCTGGTGCCGGTCCTGTTCGAAGGCGCGCCGCGCAAGCTGCTGGCGGTCACCATCGCCACGCCCTTTATCGGCCCCTGGCTGCTCTGGGGCGGCACCATCTGGACCCCGGTCGCGGCGGCGCTGGGCTTCGTGGTCGGCTATATCGTCTACAAGCTCATCGCCGGCGCGCTGAGTGACCTGGCCGGGCTGGTGCTGGGGCCGCTGGCAGCGGTGCTGTGGTGGATCCTGCTGGCCGGACGCTTCAGCGACCTGATGGCGGGCATCCTGCCGCTGGGGCTCCAGCCGGTCGAAAGCCGCAAGTTCGGCGGCTTCATGCTGGCGGTCACCCTGGGCATTACCGGCATCGCCGCCTCCTTCCCGCTGGGGATCATCCTGGCGCTGGGGCGCCAGTCGCATCTGGTGATCGTCAAGACGCTCAGCGTGGGCTTCATCGAGTTCATCCGCGGGGTGCCGCTGATCACGCTCTTGTTCGTGGCCCAGGTGATGCTGGCCTATTTCCTGCCCCGGGGCACGCAGTTCGACATCATCCTCAGGGTGATGATCATGATCACCCTGTTTTCCGCGGCCTACATGGCCGAGGTGATCCGGGGCGGGCTCGCGGCGCTGCCCAAGGGGCAATACGAGGCCGCCGACGCGCTCGGGCTCAACTACTGGCAGGCGCAGCGCCTGATCATCATGCCCCAGGCGCTCAAGATCGCCATCCCGGGCATCGTCTCCACCTTCATCGGCCTGTTCAAGGATACCACCCTGGTTTCGATCATCGGCCTTGCCGATCCGCTCGGCTGGGTGAAGCTGATCCAGGCGGATGCCGCATGGAACGGCATCGTGTGGGAGCTCTACGGCTTCGTCGCCTTTGTCTTCTTCATCGTCTGTTTCTCGATGAGCCGCTATTCCATGTATCTGGAGCGCAAGCTCGAGACCGGTCACAAATAAAGGGACTACACCATGTCTGAAGTAGAATTCGACCACCACGCCGACCGCTCCCGGATGAAGGTCTCCGACGAGGTCGCCGTCGAAGTGATCAACATGAACAAGTGGTATGGCTCGTTCCATGTGCTGCGCGACATCAACCTCACCGTGAACCGGGGCGAGCGGATCGTGATCTGCGGGCCTTCGGGCTCGGGCAAATCGACCCTGATCCGCTGCATGAACCGGCTCGAGGAGCACCAGGAGGGCAAGATCATCGTCGACGGGATCGAGCTTACCTCGGACCTCAAGAATATCGACAAGGTGCGCCGCGAGGTGGGGATGGTGTTTCAGCACTTCAACCTGTTTCCGCACCTGACCATCCTCGAAAACTGCACCCTGGCGCCGATCTGGGTGCGCAAGGTGCCGCGCCGCGAGGCCGAGGAGACGGCGATGCACTACCTCGAAAAGGTCAAGATCCCGGACCAGGCCCACAAATATCCGGGCCAGCTTTCCGGCGGCCAGCAGCAGCGGGTGGCGATTGCGCGTTCGCTGTGCATGAAGCCCAGGATCATGCTGTTTGACGAGCCCACCTCGGCGCTCGACCCGGAGATGATCAAGGAAGTGCTCGATACCATGATCGAACTGGCCGAAGAGGGCATGACCATGCTCTGCGTGACCCACGAGATGGGCTTCGCCAAGGAGGTCGCCAACCGGGTGATCTTCATGGATGCGGGCCAGATCGTGGAGCAGAACGAGCCCGAGGAGTTCTTCTCGAACCCGAAATCGGAGCGCACCAAGTTGTTCCTCAGCCAGATCCTCTGAGCGGGCCGGATATGCGGGAGAGGGCGCCTTTCGGGGCGCCCTTTCTGTCTCAGGTCAGTTCGCGCGGGACGATGAAATCCACCACCGAGCCGGCGCCGGGCTGCAAGGCCTGCCAGTCGGGCAGGTCGAAATCGAGCACCGTGGTCGCCCCGGTCGGGTAGCGCAGGAAGTCCGGGTGGTCCGGCGGCGCCGATGCGAGCGCGCGCGCCAGCCAGGCCGAGCCGGGGTTGTGCGCAACCAGCATCACCGCCGGCGCGCTGGCCCCCTGCAATGCGGCAAACATCTCGCCCGGCTCGGCCAGGTAGAGCGAGGGCAGGAATTCCGCCGCGGGCGGGGCAGGTAGCGTATCGGCGATGCGCTGCCAGGTCTCGCGCGTGCGCGTGGCGGTGGAGACAAGCGCCTGCCCGGGCAGATATCCGCGCGCCGCCAGCCAGCCGCCGATAGCCCGCGCCGCCTTGCGCCCGCGCCCGTTCAATGGCCGCTCATGGTCGCCCAGCCCCGGCTCGGCCCAGGAAGACTTGGCATGGCGGGTCAGGATCAGGCGCAGGGGCATGGCGGGCTCTCGGGCTGGATCGGTCCGGTGCCAGAGTGTCACGATGCCCCCGCCCCGGCAAGCCCGCCCCGGCGAGCCCGCGCCTTTCACGCTGCGCTCAGGGCCTGCGAAACGGCAGCAGCAGCGCCCAGCCCAGCCGCGCCGGGCGCTCGTCCTGCCATTCCAGCCCGATCGTCATCGCCTCGTGGCCCATCCGCGGCTGATCTCTGTAGGTGCCAAACAGCCGGTCCCAGAGAGACAGGGCAAAGCCGTAATTGCTGTTGAACTCATCGGGGCGCACCGAATGATGCACCCGGTGCATGTCCGGCGTCACCAGAAACAGCCGCAGCACCCGGTCCAGCCCCAGCGGCAGGCGCATGTTGGCGTGGTTGAACATGGCCGAGCCGTTGAGCAGGATCTCGAACAGGACCACCCCCAGCGCCGGCGCGCCGATCAGATAGACCACGCCGATCTTGATCAGCATCGAGGCGGCGATTTCCACCGGATGAAAACGCAGGGCGGTGGTCACGTCGATATCGCGGTCGGCATGATGCACCCGATGCAGGCGCCACAGCAGCGGCACCTTGTGAAACAGCAGATGCTGCAGCCAGATCGCGAAATCAAGCAGCAGCACCGCCACCAGCACCCGCAGCCAGAGCGCGCCCCCGAGCAGGTTCAAGAGCCCCCAGCCATGCGCCCCCGCATCCAGCGCCGCGCCCACCGCCAGCAGCGGCAGAAAGACCGCCATCGCCCGGGTGGTCGCGCTGCCAAGCAGGATGATCGCGAGATTGGTGCCCCAGCGGGCCGCGCGCCCCTGCACGCGCCGCCGGCGCGGATACAGCGCTTCGAGCAGCGCAAACAGCGCAAACAGGCCCAGAAAGGCGGCGAGGCGGATGAGGGCTTCGTGTTCCATGACGCATATCTAGCCCCGCCCCGCGCCGATACAAGGCGCAAGCCTGCGACCACTTGTCTTTCATCTTGGGGCAAATACTCCGGGGGTGTGGGGGCAGCGCCCCCACTGCGCCCCCACCTGAACCTATGCGCGGATGATCGAGCCGGCTCCATGCTCGGTGAACAGCTCCAGCAGGCAGGCATTGGGAGCACGCCCGTCGAGGATCACCGCCGCGCGCACGCCCGCCCCGATCGCCGCCAGCGCGGTTTCGGTCTTGGGGATCATGCCGCCGGAGATGGTGCCGTCTTCGGTCATCTCAAGGATCTGCGCGGCGCTGAGCTCGGTCAGTACCTCGCCATCGGCGTTCTTCACCCCGGCGACATCGGTGAGCAGCAAGAGCCGGTCGGCCTTGAGCGCCCCGGCAATGGCGCCGGCGGCGGTGTCGCCATTGACGTTGAAGGTCTCGCCATTCTCCCCGGCGCCGATCGGGGCGATGACCGGGATCACCTCGGCCGCGAACAATTCGCGCAGGATCGCCGGATCGAGTTCGGCCGGCGTGCCGACGAATCCCAGCGCCGGGTCGGCCGGCGTGCAGGTCATCAGCCGCGCATCCTTGCCCGAGAGCCCCACCGCGCGCCCGCCCTCGGCGTTGATCGCCTGCACGATGCGCTTGTTGACCCGGCCCGCCAGCACCATCTCGACCACCTCGACCGTGGCCGCGTCGGTGACCCGCTTGCCGCCGACGAAGCGGCTCTCGATGCCGAGGCGCGCGAGCATGTCGTTGATCATCGGCCCGCCGCCATGCACCACCACCGGGTTCACCCCGACCTGGCGCATCAGCACGATGTCGCGGGCAAAGCCGGCCATGGCCGCGTCATCGCCCATGGCATTGCCGCCGAACTTGATCACCACCGTGGCGCCGTCATAGCGCTGCAGATAGGGCAGGGCCTCGGACAGGGTGCGGGCGGTGGCTATCCAGTCGCGGTTCATCTTGCGTTTCTTCATCTTGGCTCTCCGCTTCCCTTGTCGGGCTTTCAGGCGCCGTTGGCAAGCCCGGCAATGGTCGCGCGCAGGGTCTCGATCCCGCTGCCCTTGTGTGCGGAGGTGAGCAGCATTTCGGGAAAGGCGGCCGGGTGGGGGGCGAGCCGCTCGCGCACCTGCGAGAGGATCCTGTCGCGCTCGGCGGCCTTCACCTTGTCGGCCTTGGTCAGCACCAGCTGGAAGGTGACCGCGGCGCTGTCGAGCAGGGCCATGATCTCTTGGTCCACCGGCTTGATGCCGTGGCGCGCATCCACCAACACGAAGGCCCGGCGCAGCGAAGCGCGGCCCGAAAGGTAGGCCTTGAGCAGGCGCTGCCATTTCTCCACCACTTTCGGCGGGGCCTTGGCAAAGCCATAGCCGGGCAGGTCCACCAGATAGGGGCCGTCGGGGATGGTGAAGAAGTTGATCTCCTGGGTGCGCCCGGGGGTGGCGGAGGTGCGCGCGAGCGCCTTGCGGCCGGTCAGGGCATTGATCAGGCTGCTTTTTCCCACATTCGAGCGCCCGGCAAAGCAGATCTCGGGGCGGTCCGGCGGCGGCAGGCCGTCCATCGCCACCACCCCCTTGAGAAAGCTCACCTCCCCGGCAAAGAGCCGCCGCCCGGCCTCGCGCGCGGCCGCATCCGGGGTTTCAGCCAGGGGGAAGCCGAGGCGCATTCATGAATCGTCCTTGGGCTTGCGCCGGAAGCTCGCGGCGATGTTGCCGAACACGTCGGGCTTGTGGCCGTGGCTGCGCATGATCAGGTATTGCTGGGTAAAGGTCAGCGTGTTGGAGGTGATCCAGTAGAGCACCAGGCCGCTGGCGAACTGCCCGAGCATGAACATGAACACCCAGGGCATCCAGGCAAAGATCACCTTTTGCGTGGGGTCGGTGGGGGCCGGGTTCAGCTTCTGCTGCAGCCACATGGAGATGCCCAGCAGGATCGGCAGCACGCCGAGCGAGAAGATCGACAGCAGGCTGCCGGGCTCCGGCGGCGCATAGGGCAGCAGGCCGAACAGGTTCAGGATCGAGCTGGGGTCGGGCGCGGAGAGGTCGCGGATCCAGCCGATCCACGGCGCGTGGCGCAGCTCGAGGGTGACGAAGATCACCTTGTAGAGCGAGAAGAAGATCGGGATCTGCAGGAAGATCGGCAGGCAGCCCGCGGCCGGGTTCACCTTTTCGCGCTTGTAGAGCTCCATCATCTCCTTTTGCAGCAACTGCCTGTCCTCGCCGGCGCGTTCCTTGAGCTTCTCCATTTCCGGCTGAAGCTCTTTCATCTTGGCCATGGAGACGTAGGACTTGTAGGCCAGCGGCAGCAGCGCGGCCTTGACCACGAAGGTCAGCAGGATGATGGCCCAGCCCATGTTGCCGATCAGCTTGTTGAGGTTGTGAAGCAGCCAGAACATCGGCTTGGTGATGAAGAAGAACCAGCCCCAGTCGATCGAATCGATGAAGCGGTAGACGCCTTCGTCGCGCTGGTAATTGCGGATGGTTTCCCATTCCTTGGCGCCGGCGAAAAGGCGGGTCTCGACGCTGAGGCTGGCGCCGGGGGCGATTTCCCGTGTCTCCAGGCTGGCCCAGGCGGTGTAGAGGTCGGCGCTCTGGTAATATTTCAGCACCCCGTCAAAGGCGGAATCCGCCGCCGGGATCAGGGTGCTCATCCAGTAGTGATCGGTGAAGCCGATCCAGCCATTGCCCGCCGAAGGCACCACCGTGGCGTTTGCGCCCCATTTCGGGTCCGCATCGGCCTTGCGCATGTCCTTGTATTTCAGTTCGCTCATCTCCTCGCCCGATTGCAGGATCGCGCCTTCGTGCAGGATGTAGAATTTCGACAGATCGGCGGGCAGGCCGTGGCGGCGGATCACCCCGTAGGGGGCGAGGCGGCGGGGGGTGTCGCCGCTGTTTTCGACGCTCTGGGCGATGGTGAACATGTATTTGTCATCGACCGCGATGGTGCGGCGGAAGATCAGCCCGGCGCCGTTGTCCCAGACCAGGGTGACCGGGCTGTCGGGGGTCAGGGTTTCACCGCTCTCCACTTGCCAGAGCGTGGCCGGGCCGGGGACCTGTTCGGGCGTGAGGCCGGCGCCGGCGGCCCAGCCGTGGAGGGCGTAATAGGCCTCGGCCTCGCCTTCGGGGCGAAACAGGGTGACGGTCTCGGAATCCTCGCTCAGATCGACCCGGTAGAGCTTCAGGCTGAGATCGTCGAGGCGCCCGCCCAGGAGCGAGATGGAGCCGGAAAGCTCCGGGGTCTCGATCGGGCTGCGCGGCGCCTCGGCCCCGGCCGACGCGCCGCGCCCCCCGACCGCGACCCCG
>JALWTH010000295.1:11027-14021 GCA_027082975.1 Paracoccaceae bacterium
CGAGGCGATGGCATCGGCTTCGGTGTTCTGAGCGGGGTCGGTGGCGTCGCTGGCGGCGGCGCCTGCGGCGGGGGTGTCGGTTGCCGGGGGCGCTGCATCGTCCGGCGTTGCCAGTTCGGCGGCATCGGGCACGGTCAGGTCCGGCTCCGGCTGCTGGGGGGGGAACAGCATGAACCAGACGGTGATCACCAGGAAGCTCAGCAGCGTTGCCAGGATCAGGTTCTTGTTCTGCTCGTCCATTTGGCCCGTACCTCGTGGTTTCCGATGGGGAGGTTCAACAGGGCGCGGGCGCAAAGGTCAAGCGGTTTTAGGGCCGCAGACGCCGTGCGGGCGGTAGCAGATGCCGGTGTGGGCCGGCGGCGGGGGCCGTCAGGCGCGCCTTTTCAGGGCGGGGGTCCTGGGCAGATTCTGATTGTGAGTGCGGATCCAGTCGGCGGTGGCTTCGAAAGGCATCGGTCTGCCGATGGAATAGCCCTGCACATGGTCGCAGCCGAGTTGGGCCAGCATGGCGTGTTCGCCCGGCGTTTCCACCCCTTCGCCCAGGGTTTCCACCCCGAGCCTTTCGGCCATGGTCAGGATCGCGGCGACCATGTTCTGCTGGTCGCGATCCGTGTCCACATGGGTGATGAAGGAGCGGTCGATCTTGATCCGGTGCACGTCGAAGCGGCGGATATTGGTGATCGAGGCGTGGCCGGTGCCGAAATCGTCCAGGTCGATGCGGCAGCCGAGCGCGGACAGGGCGGCGATGTTGCGGGTGGCGACATCATCTTCGGCATTGGCGACGACATTTTCCAGGATTTCGAGGGTCAGCCGCTCCGGGGCGATGTCGAAACGGTCCAGTTCCCAGCGGATCTTGTCGAACAGGTTGGGGTTGCGCAACTCGTCGGCGGAGAGATTCACCGACACGTTGGGCACTTCGAGCCCGGCCCGGTCCCAGTCGCGCAGGGCGGTCAGGGACTTGAACAGCATCACTTCGCCGAGGCGCTCGAACAGGCCCGCCCCGGCCATGACCGGCAGGAAGATCGCCGGGGAGATCTGCCCCTTTTGCGGGTGTTGCCAGCGGGCCAGGGCTTCGAAGCCGGTCAGGGCGCCGGTATCGGTGGAAATCTGCGGCTGGAACCAGGCGCTGATCTGGCCCTCTTCCAGGGCGGTGAGCAGCTCCTTGCCGGCGAATTCGGCGCTGACCGGCTTGCGGTGCATGGAAGCGGTATAGGCGCGTACCGAGCCGGGGCCGGCCTTCTGGGCATTTTCCAGGGCGTTTTCGGCTGCCAGCAAGTAGGCATCGGCGGTCTGGGACGGCACCCGGCTGGGCAGGACGAAGCCGGCGCAGGCGGTGATCAGGATGCGCGCGCCGTCCACCGAGATGGGCTCGCTGACCACGTTCTGCAGCCGGGCGGCGATCTGGATCATCGCTTCCAGGTCCATCCTGCGCCCGCCGCGCAGGGCGAGGCCGAACTTGCCGTAGCCGAGGCTGACCACCAGGTCTTCCGGGCGCAGCATCTCGCGCAGGCGCAGGCCGGTTTCGCGCATGATGTGGTCGCCGGCGGCGTGGCCGTGGCGCTCGCGCAGCTGCAGCGCGTCATCCACCTCCATCACCATGCAGACTTGCTGGTAATCGACCCCTCTTGCGGCCCGTGCCAGGCCGCGGCGGAGGTGGTGAAGCAGGGCCTCGCGCAGCGGCAGCCCGGTGACCGCGTCCGCCGGCCAGCGGCTGGCATCGTCCGGGCGGGTAACCAGCCCGGCCAGGGCCAGCAGCGCGGGGAATACGATGGCCAGAAACAGCAGCATCCCCTCGCCGCCGACCCAGTAAGCGCCGAGAAACAGCGCCGGGAGGAAGGCGGTGAGATAGGGGCCGGCCAGCAGGTCATGGGTCTTGCGGCGAAGCTTCCGCGCCATGCTTTCCTGGTAGGGCGTTTCGTAAGCGTCAGCTTCGTAAGCGTCACCCATGCGCGACTTCCTTCTCGCTCGAACGGGGCATTGTGCCGCGGGCGAGATTACGCGGTGCTGGTCAACCGCAGGTTAACGGGAGGCAACTTAGATGTTCTTTTTTTGTTCAAATTGTACGGATTTTGCCTCTCTCCGAGAAATCCCTTTGAAGTCAAATAGTTGCGGGTCGAGAAGATGCGAGGGGCGGGTATTCATCAGGGCGCGGAACATGATCTGGCGGCGGCCGGGGCTGCGTCTTTCCCATTCGTCGAGCAGTTTCTTGACCTGCGCTCGCTGCAATCCGTCCTGCGAGCCGCACAGGTCGCAGGGGATGATCGGGTAGTTCATGGCGCTGGCGAAGCGGGCGCAATCCTCTTCGGCCACATGGGCCAGCGGGCGCAGGACGAACAGGTCGCCTTCCTCGTTCAGGAGCTTGGGCGGCATGGTGGCGAGGCGGCCGCCGTGGAACAGATTGAGAAAGAAGGTTTCGAGGATGTCGTCGCGGTGGTGGCCCAGCACCACCGCCGCGCAGCCCTCTTCGCGGGCGATCCGGTAGAGAGTGCCCCGGCGCAGGCGCGAGCACAGCGCGCAATAGGTGCGGCCCGCGCCGATCTTGTCGGTGACGATGGAATAGGTGTCCTGGTATTCGATCCGGTGCGCGACGCCCATGCGCGCGAGGAATTCCGGCAGCACCGTGGCCGGAAAGCCCGGCTGGCCCTGGTCGAGATTGACCGCCAGCAGCTCCACCGGCAAGAGGCCGCGCCATTTCAGCTCGTGCAGCGCGGCCAGCAGGGTATAGCTGTCCTTGCCGCCGGAGAGGCAGACCGCCCAGCGGGCGCCGGGCTCGACCATGGCGTATTGCTCGATCGCCGCGCGCACGTTGCGGATGATGCGCTTGCGCAGCTTGCGGAATTCGGTCGTGCGCGGGGCGCCGTGAAACAGCGGGTGGATGTCGTCTTCGGTGTCGCTCATGGGGGCGGTGTAGCGGTGCGGGCGCTGCGGGGCCAGGAGATGGCCGAGGCCGCGGAGGCCGCCAAGGGGGGGCGGGGCTTCGAGGCGGCGGTGGCA
>JALWTH010000296.1 GCA_027082975.1 Paracoccaceae bacterium
GATCAGGCCACCGCCATCTGGCAGGAGGCGCAGACCACCTTTGCCGACAGCCCCGCGGACCTCGCCCGCGTCCACGAGGCCGCAAAGCGCGCGGGCCTCCCCCCCCCCGCCCCGGCGCCGGATCCGGCCGAGGCCGCCCGCCTGCGCGCGCTCGACAACCAGGTGAGCGACCTTGCCGACCGCCTGTTTTCCGAGGGCGGCCCGGCCAGCGACTGGGCCCGGCTGATCGACCTGCTCGCCCAGATGAACGAGACCGCAAAGGCCGCCGAGGTCTGGAAAGCGGCGCAGGCGGCCTTTGGCGAGGCGCCCGATCAGCTTGAAATCATTCGCCAATCCGCGGCCAAAGCCGGGGTGGCCGGGTGATTTTCGAAGCCATCGAAGACTTCGCCGCCGCCCTGCCGCCAATGCGCGCGCTGATCGGGCTCGACCTCGGCACCCGCACCATCGGCCTTGCGGTCAGCGACCGGATGCGCGCCGTCGCAAGCCCCCTCGAAACCATCCGGCGCAAGAAATTCACCCAGGACGCCACCCGCCTGCTCGAGATCGCCGAATCGCGCGAGATCGGCGGCATCGTGCTGGGCCTTCCGCGCAACATGGACGGCTCCGAAGGCCCGCGCGCCCAGTCCACCCGCGCCTTTGCCCGCAATCTCGCCCGCCTCACCGACCTGCCGATCACCTATTGGGACGAGCGCCTGTCAACCGTCGCCGCCGAACGCGCCCTGATCGAGGCCGACACCTCGCGCGCCCGGCGCGCCGAGGTGATCGACCACGTCGCCGCCGGCTACATCCTGCAAGGGGCGCTGGACCGGCTGGGAGCGCTCGGCCGATGAGCGGGGAATGGCAGCGCGACGAGCCCGATAGCCCCTGCGTCAAGGTCTGCCTGCTGCACCCCGAGGCAGGCCTGTGCATCGGCTGTCTGCGCAGCGGCGAGGAGATTGCCCGCTGGCCGGAAATGACTCCCGAAGAGCGGCGCGCGCTCTTGGCCGAACTCCCGAACCGCAAGGCCGAGATCGCCCCGCGCCGGCGCGGCGGCCGCGCCCGCACGCGCGCAAAACGCACACCGAAGCGCGGCTGAGCCCCGATTTTTCTGCGAAAAATCGCGCCCCCCAACCCGCCCTTCAACGCGCCGATTTTGTCGTGACCGGCCCAGGGCATTCACGATTGTGACGAACTTTCGCGCGACGGCGATGATGATGACCTTGCGTGGTTTTCCGGCTGCGCGGAGGCGATCCGCGCCTCGCGTTCTGCGATCCGATGCTCCCGCAGGGCTCTCAGATCTGCATCCATTGACGCAAACGCATTTGCCGAGCCAAGCTTCAACAGAGCCCGCACAGCCGTTTGGCCAGGGAGCCCATATGCGCCCCTAGCAATACCCCTTTCATCTTTCTGCAAATACTCCCGCCGGAGGCACCGATTTTTCGCAGAAAAATCGCCCACCCCCGCAAGCTTTCGCAAGCGTCGCAGTGGCGGGCTTCCCACGCGGTTCAGGCGGCAATTCCGGCCGCGATCCCTGCCCCTTCCAGGCGCGGCCCCAAGAGCAGCGGCGTGCCCGAACGATCCGCCGCCGCGGCCACCAGCCCCGCGCCCTTGGCAATCGCCGACAGGTCCCGCGCCAGGCGCAGACGCCAGGGGGCCAGTTCCTCGCAACTCCCCTGGGCGACCACCAGCCCGAGTTCCTCGCCATCGACCCGCAGGATCAGGCTGGCATCCTCCGGCCTCTCCGGGTCGGCCCAGAGCATCACCACATCCACATCGTCAAAGGCATGCAGGTTTTCGAGGTGGAAATCCCCCCGGCGCGACAGCCAGCCGGCGCGGATCTCGCCGCGGGTCAGGTCGAACTGCACCTCGCGCTGCATCCGCCGGGGCGGCGCGGCCAGGAAGATCACCGCCATGGCGCCGAAGAACATGCTCAGCCCCAGCTTCAGGACCAGCACCCTGGCCCCGGCGGCCGCACCGGGCAGAAACCACATCCCCAGCACCATCGCCGCCATGAAAAGGCCGATCGCCTTGAAATAGCGTTGCAGCCCCATGGGCGGGGCCTCGAAACGGCTCTGCAGCACATAGCCCCACAGGGTCGGATTCACCCTGAAGCCCTGATCGTTTAGCTGCCCTGCGTGATCGCGTGTTCCCAAGCGCTCCATGGCTTCCCCTCTCCTGTCGCGTCTCCTGCCGCGTCTTCCCCCTCTCAGCCCGCCTGCTGCGGCTCCCCGCCAGCCTTGGCCGCGAAAAATGGCAACAATGGGGCGGATTGCGCGTCATATTGCGGCAGGAGGCGGATTCGCGTTGCCGGCGGCACCGCCCCTCCGCCTTCGGCCCTGCCCGCCGGGCGCCGCGCCCTTGCATGTGCGCCCAGCCCGTGTATAAGCAGCCCCGGCCCGCACAGCACTGCAATGCGTCGCCCCTCGTGGCCGGGACGTGCGGGCGCCAGAGCCCCGGCCTTTGAAGCGCGCCGAAAAGACAGGAGACAGCATGCCGCTTTACGAGCATGTCATGATTGCGCGTCAGGATCTCTCCAACGCGCAGGCCGAAGGCCTGATCGAACATTTCGCCACCATCCTCGCCGACAATGGCGGCAAGCTCGTGGACAGCGAGTATTGGGGGCTCAAGACCATGGCCTACAAGATCAACAAGAACCGCAAGGGCCATTACGCCTTCATGCGCACCGATGCGCCGGCGCCGGCGGTGCAGGAAATGGAGCGCCTGATGCGGCTGCATGACGACGTGATGCGGGTGCTCACCGTCAAGGTCAAGGCGCATGAGGAAGGCCCCTCGGTGATGATGCAGAAACGCGAAGAGCGCGGCGACCGCCGCCCGCGCCGCTGATTGAAAGGGAGCCAAACCATGGCCAGCAAACCATTTTTCCGCCGCCGCAAGGTCTGCCCCTTCTCCGGCGACAACGCGCCGAAGATCGACTACAAGGACACTCGCCTGCTGCAGCGCTACATCTCCGAGCGCGGCAAAATCGTGCCCTCGCGCATCACCGCCGTTTCGGCCAAGAAGCAACGCGAACTCGCCCGCGCCATCAAGCGCGCCCGCTTCCTCGCACTGCTTCCCTATGTCGTGAAGTAAGGGGGTCATCATGCAAGTCATCCTTCTGGAACGCGTGGCCAAGCTCGGCCAGATGGGCGATGTCGTGGACGTCAAGCCCGGCTTCGCCCGCAACTACCTGCTGCCCCAGGGCAAGGCGCTGATGGCCTCCGAGGCCAACGTCGCCCGCTTCGAGGCCCAGAAAGCCCAGCTCGAGGCGCGCAACCTCGAGACCCGCAAGGAAGCCGAAGCGCTGGCCGAGCGGCTCGACGGACAGCAATTCGTGGTGATTCGGCTCGCCTCCGATACCGGCTCGCTCTACGGCGCCGTCACCCCGCGCGATGCGGCCGAAGCGGCCACCGAGGCCGGCTTCTCGGTCGATCGCAAGCAGGTCTCGATCGCCAGGCCGATCAAGGAACTGGGCCTGCACGAGGCGGTCGTCCGTCTGCACCCGGAGGTCGAAGTGACGATCCGGCTCAATGTCGCCCGCTCCGAGGAAGAGGCCGAGCTTCAGGCCTCCGGCAAGTCGATCCAGGAACTGGCCGCCGAAGCCGAGGCCGAAGCGGAATTCGAGATCGCCGAACTGTTCGACGATATCGGCGCCGCCGCGCAGGAAGACGA
>JALWTH010000297.1 GCA_027082975.1 Paracoccaceae bacterium
GCCATATCGAGATCGACCCGGCCACCGGCGGCCCGAGAGGATCACCCCGTCGGTCTCGATCTCGCGCCGCGCGCCGCTTGCATCGGTGTAGCGGACCGCTTCGACCGCCTGCCGCCCCACGATCTCCAGATCGCGCGCGCCAAAGCGGACCGGCACCCCATTGAGCGCCGGCCAGGGCCGCATGAAGGCGCGCACGGTGACGCGGCTCTCTTCCTCGAGCATGGCCACGGGGCGGATGCCTCCGTGGCGGCAGGTGGTGATCGCGGAAAAGGCCACCAGCTCGGTGCCCACGATCACCGGGCGGCGAAACGGGCGCATGTGGTGGAGATAGACCATCGCCTGCAGCGCGCCGGTGGTGAGCACGCCCTGGGGCCTGGTGCCGGAGATGAGGCGCTGGGCGCGGCTCGATTCGCGCACGCCCATGGCCAGCACCACGCGCTCGGCCTCGAGGCGGTCTTCGCCCGCATCGGAGACGATGCTGAGCCCGCCACCCGGATGCAGGGCGGTGACGGTGGTGCCGGTGCGGATATCGACCCCGGCGGCCTCGGCGCGGGCCACCAGTGCGCGGGCGTAATCGGGGCCTTTCAGCGGCCGGTGCAGTTCGCGCAGGCCAAAGGGGTAGTGGCCGCAATGGCGCGGCACGCCCCCGGCCACGGGCTCGCGCTCGAGGATGGTGACGCCGCTGACGCCGCGCCGGCGCAGCTCGGTGGCCAGCGCCAGCCCGGAGGGGCCGCCGCCGATGATGGCGATGCGGGGCGAATTGGCGGCCCTAGTCATCGGCTTCTCCGATCGGCGGGTCAAGCCTGCCCCGGGTGATCCCGGCCAGCGCGCCCATGCAGTAGAAGCCCTGGCAGCGGCCCATGGTCACCCGGGTGCGGCGCTTGAGCCCCTGCAGGGTGTTGGGGGCCATGGGGCCGGCAAGCGCGGCCTCGATCTCGCGCCGCGTGACGTGCTCGCAATGGCAGACGATGCCCCCGTGGCCAGGCCGCTGCCAGTCGCGCTCGTGGTAGTTCGACAGGTGGCGGATCGCCGGGAGGGCGGGCTTGGCAAGCGGCCTGAGGCCCCCGAGAGCGAGCATCCCGGCCACATGCCGGGCAATCCCGAGCGCGGCGCTCAGCCCCGTGGAGCGGATCGCGCCGACGCTGATGTAATTGGGCGCGAGATCCGCGCTGATCTGGTAATCCTGATGCTCGCTCGCCGGGCGAAGGCCCGCGTAAGTGGCGGTAATCTCGTAGTTTTCCAGATCCGGCAGCATCTCGATCCCCTTCGCGCGCAGCGCCTTGAGCGTGGCCCGGTCGCAGGCCGCCTCCTCGCGGCTCTCTTGCTCTTCGGCGGTGGGGCCCACGGCGAGATTGCCGAAAATGGTGCGGAAGATGACCACGCCCTTGGTGGTCCTGGTCGGCACCGGCAGGATCACCGCGCGCGCAAGGCGCGAGGCGGGCTTGTCAAACACCACGAACTGCCCCTTGCGCGGGCGGATCTCGAAATGGCTCTTGCCGGTCAGCGCCCGATCCACCCGGTCGCCATACAGCCCGGCGGTGGTGACGACATGGCGCGCGCGCACGTCGCCGCGGCTGGTCTCGAGCCGCCAGTGATCGCCTTCGAACGCGCCGCCGGTCACCGCCGAGCGCCGGCGCAGTTCGGCCCCGTTGGCGAGCGCCTGCAACAGATAGGCATGGGCCGAGGTCCAGGGGTCCACCAGATATTCGCCCGGCACCTCGATACCGCCGGTGACATGGGGCGCGAGGTGAGGCTCGCGCCGCAGCACCTCCGCGCGGCTGATCTGGGTGACTTCGGTGACGCCGTTCTTATGCGCCTTTTCCACCAGCCCCGGCAGGGCGGCAAGCTGTGAATCGTCCCAGGCCAGCACCATGGCGCCGGATTTCAGCAGCGGCAGGCCGAGCCCCTCGTGAATGTCGAGATATTCGCGGTAGCCCGCGGCGATGCAGGCCTGCTCGAGCGAGCCGGGCGGTGCGTCAAAGCCCGTGTGCAGGATCGCGGAATTGGCCTTGGACGCGCCGTCGAGCACATCGGCGGCGCGCTCCAGAACCACCACCCGCGCGCCATCAAGCGTGAAGCGCCGGGCCATGGCGCAGCCGACCACGCCGGCGCCGATGATGGCGATGTCAAAGGAGGGATGGGGCTTGGCCATGGTTGCTGCGGGCTGCTCCGAACTGGCGTCTGAGCCGAGACGCTACAGCCGCAGCAGGGGGCTGGCAAGAGCGTTCGGGCGCGGCGCATGATCCCGCGCGCCCCGCCTTTCATCTTTCCTTCAATACTCCCGCCGGAGGCACGATTTTTCTGCGAAAAATCGGGGGGGGCGCGGCCTGTTGCAGGGTGGCGATCAGCTCTTGCAGGCTTTCGGCGGGGCTTTTGCCGGACGTGTCGATGCAGCTTTGGGCCTGCCCGTAGAGCGGCTCGCGGTTGGCGAGGATGGCGCGCAGGCGGGCCATGGCATTGCTGATCCCGGCCATGGGGCGGATATCGCCCTGGGCGCGCACCCGCTCCATGTGCTCTTCGGGCCGGGCCCTGATCCAGATCGTGTGGAAATGCTCGAGCAGCAGGGCGAAGCTCTCCCGGTGCTCGACCACGCCCCCGCCCACGGCGAGGATCACCTGCGGGTGGCGTTCGACGATCCGGGCGATGGCCTCGCGCTCGCTGGCCCGGTAGCCGGCCTCGCCATAGAGCGAAATCGCCTCGCCGGCGGGGATGCCGTTGGCCTCCTCGACCACCTCGGAAAGCTCCAGAAACGGCAGGCCGAGCCTCTCGCCCGCGCGCCGGCCGAGGGTGGACTTGCCCGCCCCGCGCAGGCCCAGAAGCGCAAAGCGGCCGGCCGGGGCGCTGGCCGGGTCTGGGCGGGCGACCAGCTCGGCGACCTCCGCGCCCAGCGCCAGCGCCACCCGGTAGAGAAGCGCGATCGAGATATTGCCCCGCCCGGCCTCGAGCGCGGCGAGGTAGCGCTCCGAGAGCCCCGAACGCTCGGCCAGCCGGCGCCGGCTGCGCGGGTTGTCGGGCCCCCTGTCCCGGTCCTCGTGGCGGTGGGCGAGGTGGGCGGCGAGCGCGTCGCGGAGTCGGCTGGTCGTGTCGTCGACCCGATCCAGGAACGACACCACCCGCGCCAGGAGCGTGCGAGCGTCGCAGAGGGCGACCTCGAGCGTGTCAGCAGTGTCAAAGACGTCATCCGCCCACGCGCGGGCCTCTTCTTCGGTTGGCCAGGTCCCGCTGGCTGAGCCCGGCGCTCTCCCGGCCGGGGCGTCGGGCGGTTCGGGGGACTGCAGATCAGCGATGCGTCGGGCGAGGTCGACCGGCAGCTCCACGCCCGGGCGGGTCCGGTAGTCCAACAGCAGCGACCGGGCTTCGGACAGCTCTCGGCGCCGCCGCACGACCCCGTGGGCGGCCGCATGACCCGCGCCCATCTCGAGCTCAGTGGGGGAAGGGATACAGGGCAAGGTCCCTTCAGGCCGGAACGAGGCGCTGGCCGTCCACCCTCCAGCCATGCGGCGGGTGGGCCGCGACGGCGTCGGCGTGGCTGCCGAGCGTCCAACCCCGCTGGTGGAAGGCTTCGGCGATGCGGACCTTCATGCGGTTGCTGTCCTCGTCGGGGTCGGCGAGTA
>JALWTH010000298.1 GCA_027082975.1 Paracoccaceae bacterium
GCACCAGCGCCGCTCAGGAAAGCGGTGGAAAAGGGCGCGGCGCTGGTGCCTTCGTCCAAGAAGATGGGCAGCCCCGGCCAGGCGCTCGACGTGCCGCTCGGCCACAAGGACGCCGCCTATGTGCGCAGCCATTTCGACGGCGTGGAAGTGCGCCTGAACGACGCCCCGCGCGCGCGCGAAATCATGGTCGCCGTCGCCGTCACCGACAGCGGCCGGCCTCTGGCGCGCGTGGGCGGGCTCGAGGCCAAGGACGCCAGGGGCGAAGACGGGCTACGCTGAGGGCGGGGCGATTTTTCTGCGAAAAATCGGGGCCTCCGGCGGGAGTATTTGCAGAAAGATGAAAGGCGGCCAAGCCCCGATCCGGCCCCGCCAGAGGGCGGGCGTGGAGCGCTGGTGGCTTGTGGAGGAAAGGCTGGCGGTCTGAGCAGGCGCGCGCCGACTGCCCCTTTCGCGGCCAGGTCGAGATCGACGAAAGCACCTTCGGCCCGACCTGTCAACGCGGCCGTCCGGGCCGGGGGCGCGGGCGCGGCGGGCTGGTCGAGGCCGGCTTCAAACGCCACCGACGGATCGACTTCAACAACCGCAAAAGCGGCCTCTGCAAGATCCTGCTCAAATCGTGCAGAATGAAACCGTTCAGGCGCTGAGCCGGTATGGACCCCCGGTCAATCATGGACCGAAACCTGGACAGAGCCAACCTGTAAGCGCGGACTCTTTGGGGGGCTGGTCAGCAGGTATCGCCGCCCGATCCTGGAGCCGCATTGCGACTGGCTGCTGGAGCAGGTCGATGCGTGGCCGCCACAATCCGGCCAGCGGGGGCGAAAGCCATCAGGAATAGCGTTGGCCCAATTCCCGCGCCACGGCTTCCAGAAAGCGCGCGGCGGCCACCGGCAGGGCGCGGCCGGGCAGGTGGCCGGCGACCAGCGTGCCCGCCCCGCCCTTGCCAAGCTCCACCGGCACCGCCCGCAGCCGGTCGCGGGCCAGGTCCGGGCGCAGGTTCACCGCCAGCGAGAAGCTGAGCGCGGCGCTGTCCTGCGACATCAGCCGCAGCAGGTCGAGGCTGTTGGATTCCAGCACCGGCTCGAGTGTAATGCCGACCCGTTCGGCGGCCTGGTCGAGCACCGTGCGGATGCCTTCGGGGCGCTTGGGCAGCAGCAGCGGGTAGTCGATGCAGTCGTAGATCTTCAGCTGCTCCCGCCCGGCCAGCGGGTGGTCGTCGGCCATGACGCAATAGATCGGCTGGCTGCCCCGATAGACCGCCTGCAGGTCGCGCTTGTGGATCGGCTCGAACACGATCGCGATATCCGCCGACAGGTCCGCCAGCGCCGCCTCCGCCTCGCCGCGCGCCATCAGGTTCACGTCGAAGCTCACGGCCGGGAATTCGGCCAGGTGGCGGCGGATCAGGTCGGGCAGGAAATAGAGCGCCATTTCGCGGGTGGTGGCGATATTGACATGCCCCGCGCGCATCCCCGACAGGTCGGCGATGCGCGAGCGCACCCGCTCCATGTCGGCCAGTTGGGTGCGGATGTGGTCGAGCAGGATCTCGCCGGCGATATTGGGCCGCATCCCCGCCGGGTGACGCTCGAAGATCTCGACTCCCAGCTCCTGCTCGACGGCGAGAATCCGCCGGTTGAGCGCCGAAGGGGTGATGCCAAGCTCTTCGGCGGCGGAGCGCAGGGAGCCGGTTTCGGCGATCTTGGCGATGTATCTGAGGATGGTCAGGTGGCGCATGGTTTTGATTTTACGTCATTTTCTTGTGTTGCATTTTTTGCAACGACTTCGTGATTTCTTAGCAGCAGACAGCAACGCTCACAAGCCCTATCACCGTGCCGACTCGAAAGCCACAACCCAGCAAGGGAGCACCCAATGGCGAAAAACCTGGTCATCATCGGCGCCGGCATGGCTTCGGGCCGGTTCCTGGAAGAACTGCTCGGCGGCGAGGGCAAGGGCGACGGCGGCGGCGCGGCGGAAGGCTGGAACGTCACCCTGTTCGGCGCCGAGCCGCACGGCAATTACAACCGCATCATGCTCTCGCCGGTGCTCGCTGGCGAGATCGACTTTGCCGAGACCGTGACCCACGATGCCGAGTGGTATGCGGCCCGCGGCGTGACCTGCCGCTTCGGCGAGACGGTCACGCGCATCGACCGCGCCGGCAAGCGGGTGATCGGTGCGCGCGGGGCGGTGCCCTATGACCGGCTGGTGATCGCCACCGGCTCGACTTCGGTGCGCATCCCGATCCAGGGCAATGACCTGCCGGGGGTGGTGGGCTTTCGCGATCTCTCCGATGTGGAGGCGATGCTGGAAGTCGCCCGCCGCCCTGGCAGCCGGGCGGTGGTGATCGGCGGTGGGCTGCTGGGGCTCGAGGCGGCGGCGGCGCTGCGCGCGCGCGGCATGGAGGTCAAGGTGCTGCACCTGATGGGCCACCTGATGGAGCGCCAGCTGGACGCCTCGGCCGCCTACCTGCTGCAAAGGGAGCTCGAAGGCCGCGGCATCCGCGTCCAGTGCAACGCCCACAGCCAGGCGATCCTCGGCAAGGGGCGCGTCGAGGCGGTGCTGACCGAGGACGGCGCCCTGCACCCGGCCGATCTGGTGGTGATGGCCACCGGCATCCGCCCGGAGACGCGGCTGGCGGTGGAGGCCGGGCTGCGGGTCGAGCGCGGCATCGTCGTCGATGACCGGATGCAGAGCTCGGACCCGGCGATCCTGGCGCTCGGCGAATGCGCCGAGCATGACGGCGTGACCTATGGCCTCGTCGCGCCGCTCTACGACATGGCCCGGGTGGCGGCGCGCGCCCTGCGCGGCGAGGCGGCCGCCTTTGCCGCGCCGGAGCTTGCGACAAGGCTCAAGGTCAGCGGGGTCGATCTCTTTTCCGCCGGCGAGATCGAGGCAGGCGAGGGCGCCGAGGAGATCGTCTTTCGCGATCCGGCCCGGGGCGTTTACAAGAAGCTGGTGCTGCGCGACGACCGCATCGCCGGGGTGCTGATGTATGGCGACGTGGCCGACAGCGCCTGGTTCTTCGAGAAGCTCAAGAGCGGCGAGAGCATCGCCGACATGCGCGACGTGCTGATCCTCGGGCCCGCCGGCCACGGCGCCGGGGTCGATCCGCTGGCCGCCGTCGCCGCCATGCCCGCCGAGGCCGAGATCTGCGGCTGCAACGGCGTCTGCAAGGGCGAGATCGTCGCCGCGATCGAGGCCGGGGCCGGCGACCTTGCCGCGATCCGGGCGGCGACCGGGGCCTCGGCCTCCTGCGGCGGCTGCGCGGGGCTGGTGGAGCAGGTGCTGGCGGTGACGCTGGGCGATGCCTACGACGCCGCCGCTGCCGCCGCCCCCGCCGGCATCTGCCCCTGCACCGATCTGGGCCATGACGAGATCCGCCGCATCATCCGCGCCCGCGCGCTCAAGTCGATCCCGGCGGTGATGCAGGAAGCGGGCTGGAAGACCTCCTGCGGCTGCCATGTCTGCCGCCCGGCGCTGAACTACTACCTGATGGCCGAATGGCCGCTCGAATACCGCGATGACCCCCAGAGCCGCTTCGTCAACGAGCGTAACCACGCCAATATCCAGAAGGACGGCACCTATAGCGTGGTGCCGCGCATGTGGGGCGGCATCACC
>JALWTH010000299.1 GCA_027082975.1 Paracoccaceae bacterium
GTCGGGCTGCCGGGCGGTCTGGTTGCCGGGCGGTCGGGCGCGAGGGGCGGGCTTGTGCAAAGCCGGCCCCGCAGGCCGTCAGCAGGAAGAGGCGCGCCGGAGCAGTTCCACCGCATCGGCGCGCGACAGTTCCCCGGGCGACAATTCCTGGCCCATCTCCACCGGATGGGCGCTGCCCGCGAGTCTCTCGCGCACCGCTTCGGGCACGACCGGGCGGGTGGTCATGTCCACGAACAGGCTCTCGGCGGCGATGCCCTCGGCATAGATGATCTCGTGCTTGTCGAACAGCAGCTGGTAATATTCGACAAAGCCGCCGGCGCTCTGCACCACGCTGGTGCCGTTGACCAGATTGATCGCGCGCACCATGACTTCGCGGGTGCCGGTGCCCAGCCAGTCGGTGCGCTGGTAGACGAACAGGCGGTGATTGGGGCTCAGGGTGAGCGGGCCGGTATTGTTGAGCGCGCCGGGCGCGATGGTGATCGGGGCAAAGGCGCCCACCGCGCGCAGGGTCTGCCGGCCGATCCAGCGCAGCACCTGCGGGCCGCTGTCCTTGGTCAGGATCCGGTCGCCGGGGCGCAGTTCCTCCACCGGCACCTGGCGGCCGTCGGCCATGGTGATGCGGGTCGAGCGGGTGAAGGAGACCGAGGCCGATTGCGCCAGCCGGGCGCGCGCCTTGTCGCGGTCGATGGTGACCAGCGTGTAGCCGGTCCTGGGCGCGAGCGGGGCCAGGGGCAGCAGGTAGGTGGCGGCGATCAGCCCGGCGGGGTCGGTCTCCACCAGCACCAGCGCTTCCAGCGTCTCGCCATGCGGGGCCATGAAGGTGAGCAGGGCGTCGAGATGCAGCGCGTGGCCCGCCGCGCCCAGTTCCGAGCCCCCTGCGATGCGAAAGGCCGGGGCCGGTCGGGTGCCGGTTTGCGCCACCGGCTGCGGCTGGGACAGGGCGAGGCGGCCGGCCCGTGCGCCGGGGCGCAGTCGGTAGATGTCTTCGAGCAGCAGTTCGTCGGCCACGCCGAGCGCATCGCCTTCGTTGACCCCGTGGGCGACGCGGAAATCTTCGGCCATGTAAACCTGGAAGTGCTGGACGGGCATCTGGGCTTTCGGGCTCTGAAAGGTCATGTGGTGTGCTCCTGCGGCGGCCGGGCCGTCAAGCGCTGAATTTGCGCGGCTGCACCGCCTGAGACTAGCATTGCCCATGCGGGCAAACAATCCCGGCGCGCACCCCACCGCCACGGCGACAGCGTAGCGCAAGGGGGGCTTGCGATCAACATGGGGGCTGGGGAAAACTTGTCCTAAAGCATTAAAAACAAAAGATATTGTTTGCCGATTGGCGCCAGTTCCCCTTCCCGAACAGGATTGTTTCCGCCGCCTTTATTTCGCCTTTTAATCACTTTCTTTTCGCCCGGATTCGTCCGGCGGAGAGAATCGCGCGCGGCGGGCGCGGGCCCGATTTTTCGCAGAAAAATCGCCGCCGGCCGCGCCGTTGTGCCGGGCCGGGCGGGCCGGCGGCTTGACAGTCCGGCAGGGAGCGCGCACCCTGCGCCCGGTCAGCGAAGAGGTGGGGCATGGATCTTGGCATCAGGGGAAAGCGGGCGCTGGTTTGCGCCGCGTCGAGGGGTCTGGGCTTCGGCTGTGCCGAGGCGCTTGCCGGCGAGGGGGTGGATCTGGTGATCAATGCCCGCGGCCGCGAGGCGCTGGAAGTGGCGGCCGAGGATCTCGCCGCGCGTTTTGGCGTCTCGGTTCAGGCGGTAGCCGGCGACATCACCACCGAGGACGGGCGCGGCGCGGTGCTCGAGGCGCTCGGGGGCGCGGCGGATATTCTCGTCACCAATGCCGGCGGCCCGCCCCCCGGCGTGTGGACCGACTGGGGGCGCGAGGATTTCATCGCCGCGATGGAGGCCAACATGCTCGCCCCCATCGCCCTGATCCAGGCGCTGGTGCCGGGGATGATGCAGCGCGGCTGGGGGCGGGTGGTGAACATCACCTCGATGGCGGTCAAGGCGCCAATCCCGGTGCTGGGCCTGTCCAATACCGCGCGTACCGGGCTCACCGGCTTTGTCGCCGGCACCGCGCGCCAGGTGGCCGGGCAGGGGGTGACGATCAACAACCTGCTGCCGGGCATCCACGATACCGCGCGCGCCGCCGCGCTCGATGCGGGCGCGGCGGCGGCCGAGGGGATCACCCCGGCCGAGGCGCGCGCGGCGCGCGAGGCGACCATCCCCGCCGGGCGCTACGGCACGGTGCAGGAATTCGGCGCCATGTGCGCCTTCCTGTGCTCGGACAGGGCGGGCTTCATCGTCGGCCAGAACATCCTGCTCGATGGCGGGCAGGTGAATGCGACGCTGTAGGCGATTTTCTCGCGAAAATCGCGCCTCCGGCGGGAGTATTTGGCGAAAGGCGAAAGGCTCAGTCGTTGCTGGCGGCAGCGGTGGTGCAGCAGCGGCGTATCTGTGGATGCGCGGCGCAGCAATCGTTGAGCAGGTAGGAGATGACGTTGCCCAGCCGTGCGTGGTTGGCGCGGTAGAATACCTGGCGGCTGATCCTTTGCGAGGTGAGCAGGTCGGCCTGTTCGAGGCTGGAGAGGTGGAAGGACAGGGCCGAGGCGGAGAGGCCGAGCCGGGCGGCGATCCTGCCCGCCGCCAGTCCCTCCTCGCCCAGCGGCACCAGCAGGCGGACGATTTCCAGACGCGTGGCATTGGCCAGCGCCGAAAGGGCTTGCAAAACCTGCTGCTGTTTCATATCCCTGTCAGACATTTCAATTACTCATGAAGTGTTGAATTGACCCGTGATAGCCGGAAACGGGATTGCGGGCAAGGGCGCGGGGCGCTAGGGGGCAGGGATGCGACATACGATCATTACCACGACCGAGATGCCGGCGGGCGCGATGAAGACCGTTCGCCGGGTGCTGCCCTATCTGTGGCCCGCCGGGCAGGGCTGGGTGAAGCGCCGGGTGGTGCTGGCGATGCTGGCGCTGCTGCTTTCGAAGCTGGTGGCGGTGGCGACGCCGTTTTTCTACAAGGCGGCGGTGGATGCGCTGTCGGGCGACGCGCCTTCGTCGCCGGGCTGGATGCTCGGGGTGGGCGCGGTGGGGCTGACGGTGGCCTATGGCGCGGCGCGGCTGATGGCGAATGGCTTTCAGCAGCTGCGCGATGCGATCTTTGCCCGGGTCGGCCAGCGGGCGCTTAGGCAACTGGCGCTGGAGACCTTCACCCATATTCACCGCCTGTCGCTGCGCTATCACATCAGCCGCAAGACCGGCGGGCTCAGCCGGATCATCGAGCGCGGCGTCAAGGGGGTCGAATTCCTGCTGCGCTTCATGCTGTTTTCGATCGGCCCGCTGATCCTCGAGCTTGCGATGATCTCGGCGGTGCTGTTTTTCGTCTTCGACGTCTGGTATCTGGCGGTGGTGGTGGTGACGATTGCGCTTTACACCATCTTCACCTTTCGCGTCACCGAATGGCGGGTGAAGATCCGCAAGGAGATGAACGACCAGGACACCGACGCCAACCAGAAGGCCATCGACTCCCTGCTCAATTTCGAGACCGTCAAGTATTTCGGCGCCGAGGCGCGCGAGGCGGCGCGCTATGACGCGGCCATGGCCGGCTATGAGCGCGCGGCGCTCAAGACCTCCTATTCGCTGGCATTCCTGAATTTCGGCCAGGCCTTCCTGATCACTTCGGGCCTGGTGGCGGTGATGGTGATGGCGGCGATCGGGGTCGGCGAGGGGCGCCTCACCGTGGGCGATTTCGTCATGGTCAATGCCTATATGGTGCAAATCACCATGCCGCTCAATTTCCTCGGCACGGTCTATCGCGAGATCCGCCAGGCGCTGGTGGACATGGGCGAGATGTTCGGCCTGCTCGAGCAGCCGCCCGAGGTGCGGGACAAGCCCGGCGCGCGCCCGCTCGCGGTGACGCGCGGCGCGGTGGTGTTTGACGATGTGCGCTTCGGCTATGACGCGGCGCGCCCGATCCTCAAGGGGGTGAGCTTCGCGGTCGAGGGCGGGCAGAACCTGGCCATTGTCGGCCCCTCCGGCTCGGGCAAGTCCACCATCGGCCGGCTCCTGTTTCGCTTCTATGACGTGAACGAAGGCGCGATCCTGATCGACGGGCAGGACGTGCGCGACGTGACCCAGGAGAGCCTGCACCGGGCCATTGGCGTGGTGCCGCAGGATACGGTGCTGTTCAACGACACGATATATTACAACATCGCCTATGGGCGCGACGGGGCCACGCGGGCAGAGGTCGAAGCGGCGGCGAAGGCGGCCAGGATCCACGATTTCATCCTGTCTCTGCCCGAGGGCTACGAAACCCAGGTGGGCGAGCGCGGGCTGAAGCTCTCGGGGGGCGAAAAGCAGCGGGTGGGGATCGCCCGCACGCTCTTGAAGGACCCGCCGATCCTGCTTCTGGACGAGGCCACCAGCGCGCTTGACAGCGAGACCGAGCGCGACATCCAGGCGAGCCTGCGCGAGATGGGGCGCGGGCGCAGCGTGATCTCCATCGCGCACCGGCTTTCGACCATTGCCGATGCGGATCAGATCATCGTGCTGGAAGCGGGCGAGATCACCGAGCGCGGCACCCATGAAGAATTGCTGGCCCTTGGCGGGCGCTATGCGGCCATGTGGGCGCGCCAGCAGGCCGAGGAAGAAGAGGCCGCCTGAGGCGGGGAGGCAGCGGGGAGCAAGGATGCTGTATCGGGTGGTGGTCGCGCATCTGCCGGAAGAGACCGGCCCCGGTGGCCCGCTGAGGCTGCGAGCCGGCGAGCGGCTGACGCTGAGCGGCGAGGTCGAGGAGCGGCAGGGCTACGCATGGCTCCGGGCCGAGGATGGCGAAGGGCGCGCGGGCTGGGTGCCGTCGGACCTGGTCGAGGCCAGCGCCGGCGCGCGGGGCAGCTTCGAGGCCAGGCGCGACTTCAGCGCCGCCGAGCTGGCTTGTGAACCCGCCGAGCAGGTGGTGGCGCTGTTTGCCAGCCACGGGCGGGCATGGTGTGCGCATCCCGACGGGCGCGCGGGCTGGGTGCCGCTGGGCAAGCTCGCGCCCATCGCCGCCGGCGCGTGAGGCGGGGCTTGTCGGCGGGCGGCGATTTTTCGCAGAAAAATCGGGGCGCGGTCGCGGGCCGGTGCGCTTATTCGGCGGCCTTGAGCGGGTTGCCGTCCGGGTCGAGCCCGTCTTCGGGCGCGCCTTGCGCGTCTTGCGCTTCTTGCGCGTCTTGCGGGCTTTCGGCGGGGGCGATCCCGGTTTTCTTCAGCACCTTTTGCAGGGCATCGAGATCGGGCGCGGCTTCGCCTTCATCGGCCAGCGTTTCTGCCTCGGCTGTTTCGGCGGGCGGCGGGGGTGTGGCGAAATCCCAGACGATATCGCCGGGGCGCGCGCGGCGGGCGGCGCGGGCAAGGGCGAGGTCGCGCCGCGCCCGTGCATTTCGCCCGGCAGTTGCCGCAGCGCCCAGGCGCAGGAAGGAATAGGCCCCCTTGGCGAGCCAGATCCTGAGCGCCAGCATCGCCGGGGTAAAGACCAGCGTCAGCACCGTGGCGATGCCCAGCCCGAACACCACCGCGGTCGCCAGCTGTTTCCACCACAGCGCGGTGGGGGCGTCGATCGAGTAGCCGCCGTTGAAGAAGTCGAGGCTGAGGCCGAACATCATCGGCATCAGCCCGGCCATGGTGGTGATGGTGGTGAGCAGCACCGGGCGGATGCGCGCTTCGGCGGTGCGGGTGATCGCCTCGAGGCGCGGCATGTAGCGGGCGTAATCCTGGTAGGTGTCGATCAGCACGATATTGTTGTTGACCACGATGCCGGCCAGCGCCACCACCCCGGTGCCGGTCATGATGATCGAGAAGGGCTGCTGCATCACCAGCATCCCCACCAGCACCCCGGTGGTCGAGAGCACCACCGCGAGCAGCACCAGCACCGAGTTGTAGAGGCTGTCGAACTGCGCCAGCAGGATGATGAACATCAGGAAAAGCGCCCCCACCATGGCCTTGGCGAGAAAGGCGAGGCTGTCGGCCTGCTCCTGGCGGTCGCCGGTCCAGACCCATTCGACGCCTTCGGGGAAGGGGTCGGTCTCCAGCCATTTGCCGATCTGGGCGACCCGCTCGTCGGCGGTGACGGGGATCGACTTCCAGTCCGGGTCGGCGCCGCCCCGGGTGATCCGTTCGGCCTCCTGGGCGCCCACCACGCGCTCTTCGCCGGTCGAAGCGTTGACCAGCCGCACCAGGTCCGGGGCGACGCCTGCCTTGACGTCGAAGAACCGCGCCTGGTCGATGCGGTTGATCTGGGCCAGCGTCGGCACCGGCTTGCGGGAGAGGAAATAGGACATCGGCACCAGCCCGGCGCTGGTGCGTATCTTGAGGCTGTCGAGGGTCGAGAGCACCCGGTCCTCGCGCGGCAGGCGCACGCGGATCTCCACCTCTTCGTCGGAGCTGTCCACCCGCATCGTGTCGAGCAGCAACCCGTTGGTCACCAGCTGCACCATGCCGCCCACATTGGCCACGTCGGTGCCGTAGCGGCCGGCCTTTTCCACGTCCACCTGAAGCTGCCAGTCGATGCCGGGCAGCGGGCGGGTATCCTCGACATTGATCAGCCCCGGGGTCTGGGCGAACTTGCGCGCGGCGATGTCGGCGGCCTGCATCAGCGCCTCCCAGTCCTGGCCCATCAGGCGCAGATGCACGGGCTTGGCCGAAGCCGGGCCGGGGCTGATCTCCAGCACTTCGAAGCGCAGGCCGGGGATCTCGGCGAGCCGGCGCTCGAGCTCGGCCATGATGGCAAAGCCGTCATAGGACGGGTCGATAATGGCGCGCTCGAAGGGCAGGATGCCCAGCAGGCGGATTTTCTCGATCACCCGCGGGCGGTCCTCCCAGCGGGTCATCTCGATCTGGACCTGGCCGATCGTGTCTCGCGGGCCGGAGGCGCCGCCGGTATTCTGGTTGAGCCCGCCGGCGCCGGCAAAGGCGAAGGTGCTCTCGATGCCGGGGATCGACAGCGCCACCTTTTCGGCCGCGCGCACCATGGCGTCCTTTTCCTCCAGCGAGAGGTTGCCGCGGCCGCGGATATAGATGATGGACTGTTCCGGCTCGGTGCGGGTAAAGAACTCGGTGCCCTGGTTGTTGGCGGCGAAGGTGATGCCCACATAGGCGACAAAGGCCAGCACCCCGGCGATGGTCAGCAGCGGCATGACCGGGTTGCCGGCGATCAGGTGGATCAGCCAGCCGAAGGGGCTGCGCCGGTAGCCGGAGCGCACCTGCCGGGGCTTGCGCGCGATGCGCGCGGCGGCAAGGGTGATGGTGGTGAGGGTGCTGGCGAGGAGGAACAGCGCCGCGCCGGGCAGGATCGCGCCGGCGCCGCTGCTGCCCAGCGGGTTCTGCATCCCCAGCGGGGCAAAGATGTATTCCGGGTTGAGAAGCTGCATCGCGGCGACGAACAGCAGCGCGGCCGCCGGCGGCACCAGGGCTGCGCGCAGGAGCCAGGGCAGGCGGCGCAGGCGGGCCGAGACCGCCTCGAAGCGCCCGGCCACCGCCCCCGAGATGCCGCCCATCACCGGCAGGTAAACGAGCGCCACCAAGAGGCTCGCGCTCAGCACGAAGATCAGCGTTTTCGGCAGCCAGGACATGAACTGCCCGGGCACGCCGGGCCAGAACAGCATCGGCAGGAAGGCGCAGAGCGTGGTCGCCGTCGAGCTGACGATGGGCCAGAACATGCGCTGGGCCGCGCGCACATAGGCCTGCATCGGCGCCATGCCCTCTTCCATCCGCTTCTCGGCATATTCCACCACCACGATGGCCCCGTCCACCAGCATCCCCACGGCGAGGATCAGGCCGAACATGACGATATTGGAGATCGTCACCCCCAGCGCGCCAAAGAGGGCGAAGGTCAAGAGGAACGAGGTCGGGATGGCAAAGCCCACCAGGAGCGCGGAGCGGATGCCCAAGGATGCCAGCACCACGATCATCACCAGGGCGATGGCGGTGATCACCGAGCCTTCCAGCTGGCGCACCATGGAATCGACGATGAAGCTCTGGTCGTTGGCGAAATCCACCTCCACCGCCTCGCGGAGTTCCGCCGGCCAGGAGGCCACTTCCTCGGCCACCGCGGCGCGCACCGCGGCGGCGGTGTCGATCAGGTTGAACCCCTTGCGCTTGGAGACCTGCAGCGCCACGGTGGTCTGGCCGTTGAAGCGCGCCGTGCCCTTGCGGTCCTCGAAGGTCAGGCGGATCGTCGCGAGGTCGCCCAGCGTCACCACGCTGTCGCCGTTGACCTTGACCGGCAGGTCGTAGATGTCGGTCAGCTCGTCGAAGGAGGAGGGGATCTTGACCGCCGCCGCCCCGCCGGGGGCGCGCAGCTCGCCGGCGGCGATCAGCTTGTTGTTGTTGCGCACCACGTTGATGAGTTCGTAGGCGGTGACATTGTAGGCCTCGAGCTTGAGCGGGTCGATGACCACTTCCACCATCTCGTCGCGAAAGCCGGTCAGCGAGGCTTCCAGCACCGCGTCGATGCCTTCGAGTCGGTCCTGCATCTTCTGCGCCAGCCGCACCAGGGTGCGCTCCGGGAGCGGGCCGGAGAGATTGACCACGATGATCGGGAATTCGGAGAAGTTGATCTCGTTGATCTGATACTTGTCGGCGCCGTCGGGAAACTGCGCCTCGGCGCTGTTCATGGCGTCGCGCACATCGGCGAGCACCCGGGTCTTGTCCCAGTCGAAGCCGAACTTGAGCAGCATCCCGGCATAATTCTCGGCCGCCGTGGCGCGCATCTCCTGCACCCCCTCCACATCGGCCAGCGCGGTCTCCATCGGCTTGACCAGCAGGCGCTCGCTGTCGGCCGCCGAAATGCCGGGGAAGGGGACCGAGATGAAGAGGTAGGGCACCTCGATATCGGGTTCGCCCTCCTTGGGCAGCGTGGTATAGGCCACCGCGCCGGCCAGCACGCTGAGGATGACGAAGGCCACCACCATGCGGGCGCGGGCGGCGGCGATGGCGACGATGCGGATCATGTGTCGGGCTCCCGCCAGGCCACTTCGAGGGCGACCCCGTCGGTGACGTAATTCTGCCCGACCACGATCACCGCGGCCTCCTCGGGCAGGCCGGCGACCCAGACCCCCTCGATCGTGTCGCGCACCAGTTCGACCGGGGCAAAGGCGGCCCTCGGCGTGCCCGTGCCCGCGTCGGACACCAGGCGCACGCCCAGGGTGCCGTCATCGTCCAGCGTCAGCGCGCTTTGCGGCAAGAGGTGGGCGCGCCGGCCGTCCGAGGGGATCAGCATTTCCACGCTGATCCCGTCGCTGACCTTCTGGCCCGGATTGGCGACCTCGATTTCGACCCGAAAGGTGCGGGTCAGCGGGTCCGAGACCCGGGAGACGAAGCTGACCGTGCCGTGCAGCTCGGTGCCGTCGGTGAGGCGCCCGCCGGCCGGCACGCCGGTATGGATCCTGGCCACGTCGAGCTCGGGCACGAAGCCGACCAGGCGGATCGGGTCCAGCTGGACCAGGGTGGCGCAGGGGGCGCCGGGCTGCAACAGGCTGCCAAGCTCGGCGGCGTCGCTCTCCAGCAGGCCGGCAAAGGGCGCGGTGATGGTGAGATTGGCGATGTCGCGCTCCACCGAGGCGACGCGCGCTTCGGCCGACTGCACCCCGGCGCGGGCGTTTTCGACCCCGCTCTGGGCCGATTGCACCCCGGCGCGGGCGGCCTCGACCTGGCTTTTCGCCGATTCGACCCCGGCGCGGGCCGCTTCGATCTGGCTCAGCGCCGCCTGCACGCCGGCGCGGGCGGCTTCGAGCTGGCTGAGGGCGTTTTCGACCCCGGCGCGGGCCGCTTCGAGCTGGCTCAGCGCGCCCTGCACCCCGGCGCGGGCGGCTTCCAGCGCGGCGGCGGCATTGTCCACCCGCGCCTGGGAGGCATAGCCGCCCTCCTGCAGCCTGCGGGCGCGCTCGAGATTGGCTTCGGCCTCGCTGAGGCGGGCGCGGGCCTCGCTGAGGCGGGCTTCGGCGGCGGGGACCTGGCTGCGGGCCTGGCCAAGGGCGGCCTCGGCGGCGGTTACCTTGCTCCTGGCATTGGCCAGCCCGGCCTCGGCGCTGGGCACCTGGCTGCGGGCCTGGGCGAGGGCGGCTTCGGCGGCGGGGATCCGGCTTCTGGCTTCGGCGACCCGGGCTTCGGCTTCGGGGATGCGGGCGCGGGCCTCGCTGAGGCGCGCCCGGGCTTCGGCCAGGGCTGCCTGGCGGGTGCCCGGGTCGAGCTCGCACAGGGTCTCGCCGGCTTCGACCCAGCTGCCCTTGCGGCGCGGCTCGGAGATGACCTTGCCGGAGGTTTCGGCCTTGACCTGCACCTTGCGCGAAGCTTCGGTGCGCCCGTGCAGCAGGACGGCGGAATCGATCTCGCGCGCGGTGGATTTCAGGGCGATCACGCTGACGGTGCGGGCGGCTTTGCCGCTCTGCCCGTCGCCGCCGCTGGCAGCGCTCCCGGGCGGAGCCGGTGCGGCCGTGCCGCTCTGCGCCGCTGCCGTCGCCTCCGTTGCCGTTGCCTCCGTTGCCGCTGCCGCTGCGCCGCCGCCCCGGGCAAAATCCAGCACCGCCTGGCGTTCGAACAGCATCAGGTAGAGGCCGGCAATCACCAGCAGCGCGGTGAGGATCGGGATCGGGCGCATGGGCTTTCCTGACTTGTTCCTGACTTCCTGATTTGCCGACTTACCAACGTTTCCGGCGTTTGGTCGCTCCTTCAGCCTTGCGAAATATGCCGCCGCGGGACGAAGCGCAAGGGTTTGGCGGCAGTTTTTGAACCGGGCGGTCCAGTGATGGCGCTGACATCCGCGCGCCGGGCTTTGCTTTCTGCTCCTTGCCATGCCCGCGCCCCCATGCGGCGGCGGCAGTGGCTTTCATGCGCCAGCATGGCTTGGCATTCTGTTGCAATTCGGGCAAAAGGATGGAAATCGCGCAGAATTCCGGCGCAGCGCGTTCCACGCGCGGCGGCAGAAGCAGGTGCAGAGGCAGGTGCTGCGCGAGGCGCAGAGGCGGAGCGGAGGCTGAAGGGTGAACGAAGCAGACCATTTCATCGACGAGGTAACCGAGGAGCTGCGCCGCGACCGGCTGTTCGCGATGATGCGCAAATACGGCTGGATCGCGATCCTGCTGGTGCTGCTGATCGTCGGCGGCACCGCCTATAACGAATGGCAGAAGGCGCGCCGGCAGGCGGCGGCCGAGGCGCTGGGGGACGCGCTGAGCGCGGCGCTGGAGAGCGAGGACGAAGCGGCGCGCGCCGCCGCCTTTGACGCGATCGAGGCCGGGGGCGATGCGGGCGCGCTGGTGGCGCTGCTCAGGGCCGCTTCGCTGGGCGACGAGGAGAGTCTCGCGGCGCTGGAGGCGCTCGCCGACAGCCCGGACATCTCCCCGCTTTACAGCGACCTCGCCCGGTTCAAGCGGGCCGTGGCCGGGGATCTGGACGCCGAGGCGCGCCTCTCCCTGCTCGCGCCGCTGAGCCGCGCCGGCGGGCCGTTTCGGGTGCTGGCCGAGGAGCAGATGGCCATGGCCGAGATCGAGCTGGGCCGGCAGGCGGCGGCGATTTCCCGCCTGCAGGCGCTTTTGGTGGACAATGACGCCTCTCAGCCCTTGCGCCAGCGGGCGACACAGTTGATTGTGGCGCTGGGCGCCGAGCCGGGGGCCGGGTCCGGGTCCGAGTGAGGCTGATCGCCTTCGGGGCGTGGCGCTCCGGGGCGGAGGTCGCCTGGATGGCCGGGCTGGCGGAAGGCGGAAAAGGGATGGACAAGGGACAGATCAAGGGGGCAAGAGCCGTGAAATTGAGCCGGACCGTGACATGGGGAGGGCTTCTGGCCCTGGTGGCGCTGCTTGCGGCCTGCGAGCGAGAAGAGATCCTGCCCGGCCAGCGCTTCGGCCTGCGCGAGGCGCTGCCCGCCGCTGAAGAGGCCGCGCAGGCAGCCGAGGCGCGCGCCCCTGAAGTGCCGGAAAACCGCGCCGTGGCGATCCGCCTGCCCGCCCAGGTCAACCACGGCGCCTGGACCCACCGCGCGGGCGAGCCGGACCATTCGATACAGCACCCGGCGCTTTCGCCCGCGCCGCAGCTGATCTGGGCCGCGAAGATCGGCCAGGGCAATGACCGCCGCCACCGCATCACCGCCGACCCGGTCGTGGCGGGCGGGCGCATCTTCACGCTCGACAGCCGCGCCCGGGTGGTGGCCACTTCGAGCGCGGGGGCGACGCTCTGGCAGGCGGACCTGACACCCGCCGGCGAGCGCGCCGACGATGTGACCGGCGGTGGGCTGGCGATTGCCGGGGAGCGGCTGTTCGTCACCACCGGCTTCGGCGCCCTCAGCGCGCTCGATGCCGCCGATGGCAGCCTGCTCTGGACCCAGCAGCTCACCGCTCCGGCCAGCGGCGCGCCCACGGTCTCGGGCGGGCTGGTCTTCGTCGCCGACGAGGACAATACCGGCTATGCGCTGGATGCCGCCACCGGGCGCATCCGCTGGCAGTTGGCCGGCACCCCGGACCTGACCGCGATCCTGGGCGCTTCGAGCCCGGCCATTGCCGGGCAGACGGTGCTGTTTCCCTTCTCCTCGGGCGAACTGGTCGCCGCCGCGACGAGCGACGGCACCCTGCGCTGGCGCGCCCATGTGGCCGGGGCGCGGCCGGGGCGGGGCTATTCGAACATCACCGACATCACCGGCGAGCCGGTGGTGGCGGGCGGCACGATCTATGCCGGCAATTCGGTGGGCCGCACCGTGGCCCTCGACCTGGGCGGCCGGCAGATCTGGAGCGCCGAGGACGGGGCGACCGGGCCGGTCTGGGTCGCCGGCGGCTCGGTATTCCTGATTTCGGACGAGGGCAGGCTGGTGCGGCTGGATGCGCGCAGCGGCGAACGGATCTGGGCCGTGGAGCTGCCCTATTTCACCAAGCAGCGCGCCCGCCGGCGCAAGGCGATCTACGCCAATTACGGCCCGGTCCTCGCCGGCGGCCTGCTCTGGGTGGCTTCCTCGGACGGGCGGATGCGGGCCTTTGACCCGGTGGACGGGGCGCTGGTGCGCGCGGTCGAGATACCGGGCGGGGCGAGCACGCGCCCGGTGGTGGTGGACCGGGTGGCCTATGTGGTCAGCACGCGGGGCCAGCTCCTGGCCCTGCGCTGAGGCGTGACGGGACCCGGGGCAGGCATTCGGGGGCCTCGCTGCGCTCGGGTGATTCCGGGCGCCTCGCTGCGCTCGGCGGGGCGGCTCGGCGATACGCCCGGCGCCGGGCACGGAGCGGATACCGGGCAGAGCGGATACGCGGCAGAAAGGGCTTGAACCTACAGGGACTGGAGAGCCTACACTGGAGCGACCGGGGCGGATTGGCCGCCCCGCCTGCAAACGGAGGCTTTCATGTTTGTCAAACCGCTCCTTTTCGCCGCTTTCGCGATGACCTTGCCAGGGCTCGCCCAGGCCCAGGGTCAGGCCCGGGACATGCTCGTGGCCCGGAGCCCTTCCTGCGGCTGCTGCGGCGCCTGGATGCAGCGGATGCAGGCCGAAGGCTTCGCCGTGACGGCCGACAACATGGAAGCAGAGGCGCTCTACCGCCTGAAAGAGGCCGTCGGCGTGCCGGAGGAAATGGCTTCCTGCCATACGGCAGTGGTCGCAGGATATGTGATCGAGGGGCATGTGCCCGCCGCCGATATTCGCCGCCTGCTGGCCGAAGCGCCCGAGGGGGTGGTGGGGCTGGCGGTGCCGGGGATGCCCGTGGGCGCGCCCGGCATGGAGTATCAGGATATCCGGGAGGCCTATCAGG
>JALWTH010000300.1 GCA_027082975.1 Paracoccaceae bacterium
GGAGGGCAGGGTGCGCTTCTCCGCACCGGGGCCCTTGCGCGAGCGGCTGGCGGGCCTTGCCCCGCGCCCCTGGGAGGCGGGGCTTGAAGGCGTGGCCGCGCGCCTGCCCGAGGGGCCGGCCGAAGTGCTGTGGATCTCCGACGGGGTGGCCCATGAGGGCCGCGCGGACCTGCTCGCGGCGCTGGAGGCGCTGGGGCCGGTGCAGGTGGCCGAGCCGCCGCGCCCGCGCCTGGCGCTGCGCCCGCCGGCCTATCGCGACGGGGCCGTTGACCTCACCGCGCTTCGCTCGCGCGCGGGCGCGGCGCAGAGCGTGATCGTCTCCGCCCTGGGCCCGGACCCGGCCGGGACCGAGCGCGAACTGGCGCGGCTGGAAATGCGCTTCGAGGCGGGCGCGCTGGCGGCTGGAGCGCGCCTCTCCCTGCCGCCCGAACTGAGGAACCGGATCAGCCGCCTGGCCATCGAGGGCGAGGCCTCGGCGGCCGCCGTGAGCCTGGCCGATGACAGCCTGCGCCGCCGCCGGATAGGACTTTTCGGACCAACAGGCGCCCGCGAGGGGCTCGAACTGCTCTCTCCCTTGCACTATCTCGACAAGGCGCTGTCGCCGAGTGCCGAACTGCTCAGGGGCGACCTGGGCGAGATCATCCGCGCCGGCGCCGATGTGATCGTCCTCGCCGACGTGGCCAGCCTGCCCGAGGCCGAGCACCGCGCGCTCTCCGAATGGGTGGCGCAGGGGGGGCTGCTGCTGCGCTTTGCCGGGCCGCGTCTGGCGGCGGCCGATGAGGGGCGCGGGGTCGGGGACGCGCTGTTGCCGGTGCGCCTGCGCGCGGGCGGCCGGGTGGTGGGCGGCGCGATGAGCTGGGGCAGGCCGCAGGCGCTGGCGTCCTTTGCGCCCGACTCGCCCTTTTACGGGCTGGCGATCCCGGCCGATGTGGAAGTGCGCGCCCAGGTGCTGGCCGAGCCCGGCCCCGAGCTTGCCGCGCGCACCATCGCTTCGCTCGCCGACGGCACGCCCCTGGTCACCCGCAAGGCGCTGGGGGCGGGGCAGGTGGTGCTGTTTCACGTCACCGCCAATGCCGAATGGTCGAGCCTGCCGCTCTCGGGCCTGTTCGTGGAGATGCTGGAGCGGCTGGCGGTCTCGATCCGGCCCGAGCGGCCGCGCGCCGAGGAGCTGGCCGGCACCCGCTGGGCGCCGGTGAAACTGCTCGACGGTTTCGGCGCGCTCGCCCCGGCGGGGGCGATGGAGCCGGTGGCGGGCGAGGCCCTGCTGGGTGCGGCCGGGCCTCACCTGCCGCCGGGGCTTTATGGCGACGGGGCGCGCAGCATCGCGGTCAATGTCTTCGGCCCCGACACCCCCCTTGCCGCCGCCCGCTGGCCCGCGCGGATCGTGCCGCGCTGGGGCGAAGCGCAGGCGGCGCGCGACATTGCCGGCTGGTTCTGGCTGGCCGCGCTGCTGGCGCTGGCGCTGGACCTCGTTGCTTCGCTCGCCCTCTCTGGCCGGCTTGCGCGCAGCCCCGGCGCGCGCGCCTCGGCCCTGCTGCTCGCCGCCCTGCTCGCCGCCCTCGCCGCCCCCGCCCGCCTGCGGGCCGAGGGGGCGGCCGCTCCCGCGCCTGCCCCCCTGCCCGACTCCCTGATCAGCGCCGCTGCCGAGGTGACGCTCGCCCATGTGCTCACCGGCGATGCGCAGGTGGACGCGATTGCCGCGGCCGGGCTCACCGGGCTGGGCGACGCGCTTTTCCGCCGCACTTCCGTCGAGCCCGGCGCGCCGGTCGGGGTGGACCTGGAGCGCGACGAGCTTGCCGTCTACCCGCTCCTTTACTGGCCCGTCACCGCCGGCCAGAAGCTGCCCTCGCCCGCTGCCTATCGCCGGCTCAACGCCTATCTGCGCGCCGGCGGCATGATCCTGTTCGACACCCGCGATGCGCAGGTGGCGGGCTTTGGCTCTTCGGTCACGCCCGAGGCGCGCCGGCTGCGCCTGCTGGCCGCGCCGCTGGAGATCCCGCCGCTCGAGCCCCTGCCCGAGGACCATGTGCTGACCCGCGCCTTCTACCTGCTCAAGAGCTTTCCGGGGCGCTACGCGCGCGGCACGGTCTGGGTCGAGGCGGCCCCGCCCGATGCCGAACGCGCGCCGGGGATGCCGTTTCGCAATCTCAATGACGGCGTGACCCCGGTGGTGATCGGCGCCAATGACTGGGCCGCCGCCTGGGCGGTGCGCGCCGACGGGCGCTACATGTTTCCGGTCGGGCGGGGCGATAGCGGGGCGCGCCAGCGCGAGTTGGCCTATCGCTTCGGGATCAATCTGGTGATGCATGTGCTCACCGGCAATTACAAGAGCGATCAGGTCCATGTGCCGGCGCTGCTGGAGAGGCTGGGCCAATGAGTGGGGCGCTGAGCGGGGCACTGAGCGGGCTGGCGAGCGGGGCGGCGCTGTGGGAGGTGGTTTTCGATCCGGTTCTGCCCTGGCCGCTGCTGGCAGGCACCGGGGCGCTGCTGGCGGCGCTGGTGGCGCTTGCCGCCTGGCGCGGCCTGTCCGGCTGGAGCGCGCGCGCCCTGGCCGCGCTGGTGCTGCTGGCGGCGCTTTCGGGGCCGTCGATGCAGATCGAGGAAGGCGAGCGACTCGACGACATCCTGCTGGTGGTGGTGGACGAGACCGCTTCGCAGGGGCTGGGCGAGCGCGGCGCGCAGAGCGCGGCGGCGCTGGCCGCGCTCCGGGCGCAGGTGGCGGCAACGGACGGGCTGGAACTGGTGGTGAAGCGCCTCGCCGATGCCCCCGACGATGGCGGCACCCTGCTGGCGGGCGCGATCCTGGAGGCGCTGGGCGAGGTGCCGCGCGACCGGGTGGCCGGGGTGGTGGCGATTTCCGACGGGGTGGTGGAGGATGCGGCCCTGCTGGCCGGGGGGCCGGCCGGCGCGCCCCCGCTGCCCGCGCCCCTGCACCTGCTGCTGACCGGGCGCCGGGCCGACTGGGACCGCCGGCTGGTGATCACCTCGGCCCCGGCCTTCGGTATCCTGGGAGAGGAACAGACGATCGGTCTGCGGATCGAGGATTCGCGTTCGGCGGAAGAGGGCGCGCAGAGCCGCGCGCTCGTGTCGGTCTCGGTCGATGGCGGCGCCGAGCGCCTGCACGAAGTGCCGGTCGGGGTGGACCTGGAGCTGCCGCTGACCCTGACTCATGGCGGCCAGAACGTGGTCCGCATCGTGCTTGCCGACGCCCCCGGAGAACTCACCGACCGCAACAACGCCGCGGTGGTGCAGATCAACGGCGTGCGCGACCGGCTCCGGGTGCTGCTGATCACCGGCACCCCGCATCCGGGCACCCGCACCTGGCGCAACCTGCTCAAGGCCGATGCTTCGGTGGACCTCGTGCATTTCACCATCCTGCGCCCGCCGGAAAAGCAGGACGGGGTGCCGGTGGCGGAGCTTTCGCTGATCGCCTTTCCGACCCGGGAGCTTTTCATCGACCGGATCGGCGATTTCGACCTGATCGTCTTTGACCGCTACGAGTTGCGCGGGATCCTGCCGGCGGCCTATCTGGGCTCGGTGCGCGCCTATGTGGAGCAGGGTGGCGC
>JALWTH010000301.1 GCA_027082975.1 Paracoccaceae bacterium
CTGTTGCACCCCGCCCCCCTTCTGCTAAGACGGCGAAAACGAAAGGCGCGCCATGGATCACTTCCTCTACCAGGACGGCATTCTCCACGCCGAAGACGTCCCGCTCCCCGAGATCGCCGCCGAGCTCGGCACGCCCTTCTACGTCTATTCCGCCGCCACGCTGCGCCGCCACTTCCGCCTGTTTCAGGAGGCGCTCTCCCCGCTCGACCACCTGATCTGCTTTTCGGTCAAGTCCAATTCCAACCTCGCGGTGCTGAAGCTGCTGGGCGATCTCGGCGCGGGGATGGATGTGGTATCGGGCGGCGAATATGCCCGCGCGCGCGCCGCCGGCGTGCCCGGCGAGCGGATCGTCTTTTCCGGCGTCGGCAAGACCCGCGAGGAGATGCGCGCGGCGCTGGAGGGCGGCATCCGCCAGTTCAACGTGGAGAGCGAGGCGGAGATGCACCAGCTTTCCGAAATCGCCACCGCGCTGGGCAAGACCGCCGATATCGCCTTTCGCATCAACCCGGACGTGGATGCCGAAACCCACGAAAAGATCGCCACCGGCAAGGCCGAGAACAAGTTTGGCGTGCCGATCAGCCGCGCCCGCGCGGCCTATGCCGCCGCCGCCCGCCTGCCGGGGCTCAATCCGATCGGGATCGACCTGCATATCGGCTCCCAGCTCACCTCGCTTGCCCCCTTCCGCAAGGCCTTCAGCCGCATCGCCGACCTCACCGAAACCCTGCGCGCCGACGGCCACGCCATTTCCCGGCTCGATCTCGGCGGCGGGCTCGGCATCCCCTACGAGACCGGCAACGAAGGCCCGCCGCTGCCGATCGAATACGGGCAGATGGTCAAGGAGGTGCTGGGGCATCTGGGCTGCGAGATCGAGATCGAGCCGGGCCGCCTGATCGCCGGCAATGCCGGGCTGATGGTGGCGCGGGTGATCTATGTGAAACAGGGCGAGGATCGGAAATTCCTGATCCTCGACGCGGCGATGAACGACCTCGTGCGCCCGGCGCTCTACGAGGCGCATCACGACATCGTGCCGGTGGCCGAGCCCGCGCCGGGGGCCGAAACCACGCCTTACGATATCGTCGGCCCGGTCTGCGAGACCGGCGACACCTTTGCCAGATCCCGCCCGCTGGTGCCGCTTCAGGCGGGCGCGCTCGTGGCCTTCCGCTCGGCAGGCGCTTACGGCGCGGTGATGGCGTCGGAATACAATTCCCGCCCGCTGATCCCCGAAGCGCTGGTGGATGGGGCACAATTCGCGGTTATCCGCCGACGCCCCACCTATGAAGAAATGCTTTCGCGCGATATGATACCGGCGTGGCTCTGAGCCACATGGTTGTCACGAAAGGCGCGCGTGCCCGAATATCTGCCCAATGACGCCGCCCGCGGGCTGAAGCTGAAGCTCGCCCTGACCCGCTGGGGGATGGGGCTGGAGGCGCTGTTGCGCGCGTTCTGGCCGCTGATCACCGTGCTGATGCTCGCGGGCGCGGCGCTGTTCTCCGGCCTGCTCGCATGGCTGCCGCTGCGTTACGGGCAGGGGCTGCTGGCGCTGCTCGGGGCCGGCGCGCTTGCAACCCTCGCCCTCGGCGCCCGGCGCCTGCGCTGGCCGGACCCCGCTGGCGCGGCCGCGCGGATCGACGCCCGCCTGCCCGGCCGGCCGCTCGCCGCCCTTGCCGACCGGCAGGCGATCGGCGCCGGGGATGCCGCCAGCCGCGCCGCCTGGCAGGCCCACCGCGCCCGCATGGCCGCCCGGCTCGGGCAGGCGCGCGCCGTGCCCCCGCGCCCGGCACTTGCCGCGCGCGACCCTTACGCGCTGCGCCTGATGGCGGCGGTGGCGCTTGTCGCCTCGCTCCTGTTCGGCCCCGGGACCGGCCTTGACGACCCGGGCGCGCTGCTGCCCGGCGGCCGCGCCGGCCCCGCGCCTCTCACCGCCTCCTGGGAAGGCTGGATCACCCCGCCCGCCCATACCGGCAAGCCGGTGCTCTACCTCGCGGACCAGCCCGACGGCCCGCTCGACCTGCCGCGCGGCAGCCGCATTTCGCTGCGCTTTTACGGGCGCGCGGGGGATATTTCGCTGAGCCAGAGCCTGGGCGATGCTGGCGAAGCGCCCGCGCCGGGTGACGCGCCCGCCGCCGATTTCACCGTCGAGCGCGACGGCACGCTGGAAATCGCCGGCCCCGGCGGGACACGGCGCTGGGACGTGCTGGCGCTCGCCGACCTGCCGCCGGTGATCGCGCCCGCGGGCGGGCTTGCCCGCAGCCTTGCCGGCGATTTCACGCAAGATTTCACCGCCAGCGACGATTACGGCGTGGCCACCGCCCGCGCCGAGATCCGCCTCGACCTCGCCCGCGTCAGCCGCCGCTACGGGCTCGCGCCCGACCCCGAGCCGCGCGCGGCCATCGCGCTCGACCTGCCCGTGCCGTTTCGCGGCGACCGGCGCGAAATCGCCGAAACCATGACCGCCAATCTCGCCGAGCACCCCTGGGCGGGCCTGCCGGTGACGCTGGTGCTGAGCGCCAGCGACGACCTCGGCCAGCAGGGCCGCGCCGAACCGCTGGAGATCACGCTTCCGGCCCGCCGCTTCCTCGACCCGCTGGCCATGGCGCTGATCGAGCAGCGCCGCGATCTCTTGTGGAGCCGCGCCAATGCGCCGCGCGTCGCCCGCCTGCTGCGCGCCATTTCCAACCGGCCCGAGGGCTTCTTTCGCCGCGACATCACCTATCTGATGCTGCGCGACCTCGCCCGCAGGCTCGAGGCCGAGCGCCCGCTCGGCGAGGCGACCCGCGACCAGGTGGCCCAGGACCTCTGGGATATCGCCGTCAGCCTCGACGAAACCAGCCTCGACGACGCCCGCGAGCGCCTGCGCCAGGCCCAGGAGCGCCTCGCCGAGGCGATGCGCCAGGGGGCGTCGCAAGAGGAGCTTTCCCAGCTGATGGACGAGCTGCGCGAGGCCATGCGCGACTATACCCGCCAGCTTGCCGAACAGGCCCCCAGGCGCGAGGAAAATGCCGGGGCGGACCAGCCCGACCGGGGAGAGCGACCGCCGGGGATGGAATTCACCCAGCAGGACCTCGAGGCGATGATGGACGCGATCGAGCAGGCGATGAAGGAAGGCCGGCAGGAAGACGCCATGGCCATGCTCGAGCAGCTTCAGCAACTGATGGAGAACATGCAGGCCGCCGAAGCCCGTCCGGGTCAGGGCCGGGGCGAAGGCGGCGAGGCGATGCAGGGGCTCGCCGACAGCCTGACCCGGCAACAGGGCCTTGCCGACGAGGCCTTTCGCGACCTTCAGGAGCAGGCCAACCCTTCGGCGCGGGCCGGCGAGAGCGACCGGAACACCGGCCGCAATGGCGGCCGCGGGCAGGGCCGGAGCCATGACGGACAGGGGGGCGAGGGCGACGGCCAGGGGGCCGGGGGCGAGGAGGCCGAAGGCGACCTTGCCGGACGCCAGCAGGCGCTGGCCCACACCAGCACGCTCGCTCACCCGGCTCGTCAACCTGGCGGACGCTGACCAGGAGGACGCCGACCAGGAGAAAACCACGGTCGCCGATGATCGGACCGGTGCGGC
>JALWTH010000302.1 GCA_027082975.1 Paracoccaceae bacterium
CGCCGCGCGGCTCGAGGCCCGGAAGCGGGATCGGGCGCGCTTCGGTGAGCCCCAGCCCCCGGCGCAGCAGGATCGCATTGCCGTGGAAGCCCAGCGACAGGCCGTTCTGGCCCAGCGGCGCCGGGGTGAAGTCGCTCTGGCTGGCGATCAGCGCCGGGGGCAGGGCGGGCGGGCGCGGTCCGAGGCGCTTGTCGGCTTCCTGCAGCACCACGATATCGGCGTCGAGGCTGTTGATGACATCGAGGATGCGCCCGGGCCTGCGGCGCCGGTCAAGGCCGATGGCCTTGCGGATATTGTAGCTGACCAGCCTCATGGGGCAGATATGGGCCGGCGGCGCGCGTTTTGGAAGCCCATTGTGGAGGCGCTCAGGTGCCGCAGAAGGTCTGGCGTATCTCTTCGCCGGGTTTTGGCGGCAGGGCGAGGTCACGGGCTTCGGGCTGGTCGTCGAAGGGGCGGGCGAGCACCGAGCAAAGCCGGTGGAAGGGGGCGAAATCGCCCTCGAGCGCGGCTTCGATCATCGCTTCCAGCTGGTGGTTGCGCGGGATGAAGGCGGGGTTCGTCGCGCGCATGATCCGGCCCGGATCGCCCGCTTCGCGCGCAAGGCGCGCGCGCCAGTCCGGCGCCCAGCTTTCCCAGGCGCCGGGATCGGTGATGTAAGCGCTGGCGTCGCCCGTGCTGGCGAGCGCGCGGAAGGTGAGGGTGAAATCGGCGCGCGAGCTTGCCATGCGCCCGAGCAGCCCCTCGATCAGCGCCTTGTCGCCGGGCTCGGCGCGCTGAAGCCCCAGCTTGGCGCGGAAAACCGCCAGATGCGCGCGCTCGAACATCTCGCCAAAGCCCGCCAGCACCTCCCCGGCCGCTGCCACCGCCGCCTGCTCGTCGGCGTCGATCAGCACCAGCAGGGCTTCGGCGAGGCGCGCGAGGTTCCACTGCGCGATGCCGGGCTGGGCGTTCCAGGCATAGCGGCCCAGATGGTCGATCGAGGAATAGACCTGCGCCGGGTTGAAGGCATCCATGAAGGCGCAGGGGCCGTAGTCGATCGTCTCGCCCGACAGGGCCATGTTGTCGGTATTCATCACCCCGTGGATGAAGCCCACCCCGAGCCAGCGCGCGACCAGATCGGCCTGCGAGCGCATCGCCGCCTCGAGCAGGCCGAGCGGGCCTTCGGCCTCGGGGTAATGGCGGGCGAGGGTGTAGTCCGTCAGCACCGCCAGCGCCTCGCGGTCGCCGGCGGCGGCGAAATGCTGAAAGCTGCCCACGCGGATATGGCTGGCGGCGACGCGCGCGAGCACCGCGCCGGGCAGGGGGCGCTCGCGGATCACCTCTTCGCCGGTGAGTGCTGCGCCGAGCGCGCGGGTCGTGGGGATGCCGAGCGCCGCCATGGCCTCGCTCACCACATATTCGCGCAAGACCGGGCCGAGCCAGGCGCGCCCGTCGCCGCCGCGCGAATAGGGGGTGCGGCCCGCGCCCTTGAGCACGATGTCGCGCCGCCCGCGCGCGCCGACCACCTCGCCCAGCAGGATCGCCCGCCCGTCGCCAAGCTGGCCGGCCCAGTTGCCGAACTGGTGGCCCGAATAGACCTGCGCCAGCGGCTCGGCGCCTTCGGGCACCACGTTGCCGGTGAGCAGCTCGGCGCTGATCTCGGCCGGGTCGATCCCGAGCTCGCGCGCGAGCGCCTCGTTCACCACGATCCGCTCGGGCTGGGCCACCGGCACCGGCGCCTGCCGTGTGTAAAACCGCGCGGGCAGGCGGGCATAGGTATTGTCAAAGGCGATCACAGCCGTGCGAGCCGCTCTGTGAGCAGGGCGAAAAAGCCGTCCGCATCCACATCGCCGATGAAGGTGGCGTTGGGCGCGCGCTCGCTCACCCGCCACCAGTCGGCAACGGTCATGCCGCGGGTGAGATCGGAGACGGTCTCGATCTCCACATTGATATGCCGGCCGCTGAAAAGTTCGGGCCGGAGCAGGTAAGCGGTCACGCAGGGGTCGTGCAGCGGCGCGCCGTCGGAGCCGTATTTCTCCTTGTCGAAGCGCTCGAAAAAGTCGGTCATCTCGGCGACCGCCTTGCCCACCGGCGTGCCGAGCGCGCGAAAGGCATCGTTGCGCGCTTTCGTCACCAGCACCTTGTGGGTCACATCGAGCGGCATCACGGTGAGCGGAATCCCGGATTTGAAAACGATTTCAGCGGCTTCCGGGTCGACATAAATGTTGAATTCGGCCGCGGGCGTGATGTTGCCCACCTCGAAATAGGCCCCGCCCATGAGCACGATCTGCTGCACCTTTTCCACGATATCCGGCGCGCGCAGAAAGGCGGTGGCGATATTGGTGAGCGGGCCGATCGGGCAGAGCGTGATGGTGCCGGCGGGCTCTTCGCGCAGGGTTTTGATAATGAAATCGACCGCATGACCCTCGGCAAGGGGCATGGTCGGGTCCGGCAGGTCGGGCCCGTCCAGCCCGGTCTTGCCATGCACATGCTCGGCGGTGACCAGCGGGCGGGCAAGCGGCGCCTCGCAGCCGGCAAAGACCTTCACATCCGGCCGCCCGGCCAGTTCGCAGACGATGCGGGCATTCTTCTGCGTGAGCGAAAGCGGCACGTTGCCGGCCACCGTGGTAATGCCCAGAAGCTCGATCTCGGGGCTCGCCAGCGCCAGCAGGATGGCCACGGCATCATCCTGCCCCGGATCGGTATCAATGATGATTTTTCTCGCCATGTCAGCCCCTTACGAGTCGATATTGATCCAGATCGGCACATGGTCCGAAGGCCGCTCGCGCCCGCGCATTTCCTTGTCGACCCCGCATTCGGTGAGCCGGTCGGCAAGCTGCGGCGAGAGCAGGAAATGGTCGATGCGGATGCCGTCATTGCGATTCCACGCGCCGCGCTGGAAATCCCAGAAGGTATAGCCCTCGCGGGTGGGATGGAGCGCGCGAAAGGCATCGGTCAGGCCGAGATGGACGAGCCGGCGCCAGGCTTCGCGGCTCTCGGGAAGGAACAGCGCATCCTTGCGCCAGGCCTCGGGGCGGGCGGCGTCCTCGGCTTGCGGGATGATGTTGAAATCGCCCGCCATCAGGAAGGGTTCCTCCTGCGATAACAGCGCCTTGGCGCGCGTTCTTAATCTTTCCATCCAGGCCAGCTTGTAGGCGAATTTCGGCCCCGGCGCCGGGTTGCCATTGGGCAGGTAGAGCCCGCAGATGCGCAGCGCGCGCGTGCCCACCACCGTGGCCTCGATATAACGCGCCTGTTCGTCGGCCTCATCGCCCGGCAGGCCGCGCGTCACGTCTTCGAGCGGCAGTTTCGACAAGAGCGCAACTCCGTTGAAGCTCTTCTGCCCGTGGGTCGCGACATTGTAGCCAAGCTCCTCCAGCGGCTCGCGGGGAAAGTTCGCGTCGACCGACTTGATCTCCTGCAGGATCGCCACGTCGGGCGCGGCCTCGCGCAGCCATTCGAGCAGCAGGGGCAGGCGGGCCTTGATGCCGTTGATGTTGAAACTGGCGATTTTCATGTTCCCTCCGCGCCGGGGGAGTAAACGCCGATCCGGCGCCGAGGGCAAGAGATGGG
>JALWTH010000303.1 GCA_027082975.1 Paracoccaceae bacterium
GGGTCTGCTCGCCGCCCGAGAGCAGGGAGAGGGTCGAGAGCTTCTTGCCCGGCGGCTGGCACATAATCTCGAGCCCGGCTTCCAGCGGATCGTCGAATATCCATGCCCGCTGGCCTGCCGCGAGCAGCCGGCGCGCGGGGGCTGCGAGCGTATCGGCCGGCCCCGGCGGGCGCGGCAGGGCGAGGGGATCGGCCCGGCCTTCGAGCAGGGCCCGGGCCGAGGCAAAGCGCGCCGCCAGCCGGGGAAATTCCTGCTCGTTCGCAAAGGCATGCGCCTCATCCAGCACCCGGCCCAGCGCGCCGCTCGCTGCCTCGACCGAAGCGCCGGGCTCCTCGCCCTGGCAGGGCTCGGCCATGTATTCGGCCTGCCAGATGCGCCCGTCGCGCGCCTTGGGAAAGGCCGCGCGCCAGCCCGCCCGCCAGCATAGCGCACCGCCGCCGGGCGAAAGCGTCGTCATGGTCCAGAGACTGCCGCCCCCGGCAAAGCCGGCGCTGAGTCGGTCGGGAAGGGTGTCTTCGCCGGCATCGCCTTCGTCCTGCCGGGTGCAGCTCACCAGCACCCGCTCCACGCCGCCCTCTTGCAGCAGGTCGAGCCAGCGGGCGGGCGTTTCGGCCAGCACCACCCGGCGCGCCTTGCCGAAGCGCCCCGGCCGGCTGGCCACAAAGGCGATCCGCGCGCAGGAGGCAAAGGCGCGCTGGCCGGCAAACCAGTCCATCGGGGCATCGGGGTGAGACAGCCGGTAATTGGCCGAAATCGCCAGCGCCGCAAGCTGTGCCACCTCTCCGTCCATGACTCCCTTTCTGGCGGTCCTGCGCCTACAGGCGATTCAGCAGCTCCACCGTGGGCCAGCCATCGGCGGGCAGGCCGAGACGAGCCTGCTCCTTCTGCACCGCGATGCGGGTATTGCCGCCCCAGATGCCGTCGATCTTGCCCACGTCATGGCCGCGCGCCTGAAGCTTGCGCTGCAGCGCCTTCATCTGCGCGGTCGAAAGCGCCGGGCTCGGATTGCCCGCATCATAGACCGGCGCCCCGCGCAGGCGGGTGGCGAAATAGGCCGCCGTAGTGACGTAGATGAAGCTCTGGTTCCACTCGAACAGGGTGTGGTAATTGGGATAGGCGATAAAGGCCGGCCCCCGGTAGCCCTGCGGCAGGATCAGCGAGGCGCGCAGATTCGGCCCCTCGAAGCGGCCCGAGCGCGGGCGCACCCCCATGCGCTTCCACTCGCTGACCTTGAGCATGGTATGCAGGCCCGTCTTGCGCCAGTCGAGATTGTCGGGCACCTTCACTTCCTGCAGCCAGGGCTGGCCGGCCCGCCAGCCCAGCGAGGCCAGCATCTTGGCGCCGGACATCAGCGCATCGGCGCGCGAACCCTTGAGGTCCACATGCCCGTCGCCGTCGCCATCGACCCCGTTTTCGAGAATGTCGGCGGGCAGCATCTGCACCATGCCGATCTCGCCCGCCCAGGCGCCGGTGGTCCTGGCGGGGCTGAAATCGCCACGCTCGAACAGCTCCAGCGCCGCGAATACCTGCGGCTGGAAAAGCTCCGGCCGGCGGCAATCGTGGCTCAGCGTCATCAGGGCATTGAGCGTGTTGAAATCGCCCTGAAAGGCGCCGAAATCGGTCTCGAAGGCCCAGAAGGCCGTCAGCACGCCCCGGTCCACCCCGAACCGGCGCTCGACCCGGTCGAAGATGCCGGCATATCTCTCCAGATTGGCGCGCCCGGTATTGAGCCGGTTGGCCGAGATCAGGGCGCGGGAAAACTCGAGGAAGGACTTGTTGAAGATCCCCTGGGCGCGGTCGGCGCGCAAGACCGCCTGCGACTGCTGCACCGACTTGAAGAAACGGTCGATGGTGGCGCGGTCGTAACCCCGCCGCGCGGCCTCCTGTTTCATCGCCTTGACGAAGGACGAAAACGAGCCCCCGCAGGGCACCAGCGCCATGGCCGGGCTGGCGAGGGCGAGGGAAAGGGCGGCGGCGGTCAGAAATCTGCGCATGTATCTCTCCTGAAATTGCTGCTGCGAGGTTAATGGCCCGTGAGCGCGCAGGCAACCGCGATTGCCGCGACGATCCCCAGCGCCAGCGCCCAGACCCGCCACAGGAGCGCCACCGCGGCGTCGATATCGCCCGCGCCGGCATCGCGCCGCCCCTCGCCATGCACCCAGGGGTAAGCGCGCCGCTCGCCGCCATAGCTGCGCGGGCCCGCAAGCGCCACGCCCAGCGCCATCGCCATCGCCGCTTCGGGCCAGCCGGCATTGGGGCTGCGATGCAGCGCCGCGTCGCGCCAGATCACCCGCGCCATGCCGGGGCGCGGGCGCACGGCGGCGATCAGCGCGGCGGTGAGGCGGGCGGGCAGCCAGTTCAGCACATCGTCGAAGCGCGCCGCCGCCTTGCCGAATTCCTCGTACGTCGCGTTGCGATAGCCGATCATGCTGTCGGCGGTGTTGGTCGCCTTGTAGATCATCAGCCCCGGCAGGCCTGCGACCAGATACCAGAAGGCCGGCGCGATCACCCCGTCCGAAAGGTTCTCGGCCGCGCTCTCGATCGCCGCGCGGGCAATGGCCGGCGCATCGAGCGCGCTGGTGTCGCGCCCCACGATCCGCGCCACCATCAGCCGGCCGTCGCCCTCCGAAAGGCGCAGGGCGCGGGCCACGTCGCGCACATGCTGGGCAAGCGACCTTTGCGCGAGCAGGGCCGCGACGAGCAGGAGCTCGATGAACCCGCCCGCAGGCAGGCGCGGGACCAGCCAGCCCAGCGCCCCCGCGCCCAGAAGCAGCGCCGCGAGGCTCAGCGCCCCGGCCATGCGCCGGCCCGGCGGGTGGTTGAAGCGCCGGTCGAGCCAGGCCACCGCGCGCCCCATCAGCACCGCCGGATGGGCCACGCGCGACCACAGCCAGCGCGGCTCGCCCAGCACCGCGTCCAGCCCCATCGCCAGCGTGAGAAGCGCGGCATGGCTCACAGCGCACGCTCCAGCTGCTCCCAGCGCCCGGTGGGCGGCAGGCCCAGGCGCAGCCAGGTCGGCTCACAGGAAAAGACCCGGCTCCAGACCTTGCCCCTGGCCAGTTTCTCCTGCCATTTCAGCGCGTTATCCACCCGGAAAAGGCGGAACAGGGCGGTGCCGCCGATCAGCTCGGCGCCCTTCATCTGCAAGGTCGCATCCATCCGCGCCACGTCCACCGTCATCCGCTGGCGGGTGGCATTGGCCCAGCGCATATCCTCAAGCGCCACCCGCCCCACGCGCTGCGCCACGCCGGAGACGGGCCAGGGGCCGAGCATCTCGCCAAGGCGCGCGATCAGCGCCGGATCGCCAATGGCAAAGCCCAGCCGGAGCCCCGCCAGCCCCCAGAACTTGCCCAGGCTCTTCAGGATCACCACGCCGGGCCATTTGGCCATCTCGCGCATATGGGTATTGCCGAGCGCAATGTCGCAAAAGCTCTCGTCGATCACCAGCAGGGCGCGGCTCTGCGGTGCTTCATCCTCGCCGCGCCAGAGCACGCCGGTGGGGTTGTCGGGGTGGACGACAACCCGGGCCGAAGCCCCCTCACCCCC
>JALWTH010000304.1 GCA_027082975.1 Paracoccaceae bacterium
GCTGGAGGGGATGCTGGGCCTGCTGCTCTTTGCCGGCGCGCTGCATGTGAAGCTCGCCGACCTCAGGGCCCAGTGGCGGGTGGTGCTGCTGATGGCCACCATGGGCGTGGCGCTGTCCACGGCGGTGGCGGGGCTGGGCTTCGCCTGGATCACCGGAATGCCGCTGCTCACGGCGCTGGTCTTCGGCGCGCTGATCTCGCCCACCGACCCGGTGGCGGTGCTGGGCGTGCTGCGCAAGGCCTCGCTGCGCAAGAGCCTCGAGACCAAGATCGCCGGCGAGAGCCTGTTCAACGACGGGGTCGGATACGTGGTCTACCTGGTGCTGGTGGCACTGGCCTTTCCGGCCCTGGCGGCGGGCCACGGCGCCGCTGGCGGCCACGGCGCCGAAGCCGCCCCCCCGCTGCTTGCGGCGCTGCAACTCTTCGCGCGCGAAGCGCTCGGCGGGCTGGCGCTGGGCGTGGCGCTGGGCTGGCTGGTATTTCGCGTCATGCGCCGGATCGACGATTACGCGCTCGAAGTGCTGATCACCCTCGCCCTGGCCTTCGGCGGCTACGAGCTGGCAGTGGCGCTGGGGGTGTCGGCGCCGATCATGGCGGTGGCCGCGGGGCTCTTGATCGGCGATGTGGGCACGCGCCACGGCATGAGCGAGGAAACCCGCCGCTATGTGGGCGCCTTCTGGGCGATGGTGGACGAGATCCTGAACGCGGTCCTGTTCCTGATGATCGGCTTTCAGGTCTTCGCGGTGACCTTCAGCGCCGGCACCATCCGCGCCGGGCTGGCGGCAATCGCGCTTTCGCTGATCGCGCGCCTCGTCGCGGTGGCCCTGCCGGTGCTGGTGCTCAGACCCTTTCGCAGCTTCTCGGCCGGGGTGATCCCGATCATGACCTGGGGCGGGCTCAAGGGCGGCATCTCGGTGGCGCTTGCCCTCTCGCTGCCCGAAAGCGACTGGAAACCGCTGATCCTCACCGCCACCTACATGGTGGTGATCTTCTCGATCATCGTCCAGGGGCTCAGCGTCGCCCCGCTGGCCAGCCGGCTCGGGCGCGAACCCGAACTGATGTGACAGCCGACCGGCCGCGCGCAGCCCCCTTCCTCTTGCCATGAATATCCCCGCCGGAGGCACGATTTTTCTCTCGAAAAATCGCCTCCCCGCCCGCTCACAATCGCCTGAGCCCGCCCATTTCGCGCATTGACAGCCCGGCCCAAAACCGACACCCATGACGCCAAGGCGCAACCACGGAGAAGCCCATGTCCATCCCCCAGTCCGGCGGCGGCCCGATCGAGCACGAAAGCCAGCTGGCCGAATTCCTCGAAGCCGGCTGCAAGCCGCGCGCGGACTGGCGCATCGGCACCGAGCACGAGAAGTTCGGCTATTGCAAGGACACGCTCAAGCCGTTGCCTTACGACGGCCCGCGCTCCGTGCGCGCCATGCTCGAAGGCCTGCGCGACCGCTACGGCTGGCAGTCGATCTACGAGGACGGCCACATCATCGGGCTTACGCTGAAGGGCGCCAATATCAGCCTCGAGCCCGGCGGCCAGCTGGAGCTCTCCGGCGCGCCCTTGGACAACATCCACCAGACCTGCGACGAGCTCAACGAACACCTGCGCGAGGTGCAGAGCGTGGCCGACACGATCGGCGCGGGCTTCATCGGCATGGGCGCGGCGCCGACCTGGACGCACGAGGAAATGCCGCTCATGCCCAAGGGGCGCTACAAGCTGATGGACGCCTATATGGACAAGGTCGGCGAGACCGGCAAATGGATGATGCGGCGCACCTGCACGGTGCAGGTCAATCTCGACTTCGCTTCCGAGGCCGACATGGTGCAGAAATTCCGCGTCGGCCTCGCGCTGCAGCCGATTGCCACCGCGCTGTTTGCCAATTCGCCCTTCTGGGAAGGAAAGCCCAACGGCTACAAATCCTGGCGCTCCCATATCTGGCGCCACCTTGACCCGACGCGCACCGGGATGCTGCCCTTTGTCTTCGAAGAGGGCATGGGCTTTCAGCGATACGTGGACTATGCCCTTGATGTGCCGATGTATTTCGTCTATCGCGACGGCCGCTATATCGACGCGCTGGGCCAGAGCTTCCGCGATTTCCTCAAGGGCGAGTTGCCGGCGCTGCCCGGCGAAAAGCCGACGCTCAGCGACTGGGCCGACCACCTGACCACGCTGTTTCCCGAAGTGCGCATCAAGCAGTTCATGGAGATGCGCGGGGCCGATGCCGGCCCCTGGCGGCGCATCTGCGCGCTGCCGGCCTTCTGGGTCGGGCTGATGTATGACCAGACCGCGCTCGATGCCGCCTGGGACCTGGTCAAGGGCTGGGACGCCGAGACCCGCGAAGCGCTGCGCGTGGCCGCGAGCCGCGAAGGCCTCGACGGGCGCGTGGGCAAGCTGCATATCCGCGTCATCGCCGAAATCTGCCTCGACATCGCCCGCCAGGGCCTGCGCCGGCGCGCCCGGCCCGGCTTCGGCGGCATGGTCCCCGACGAGCGCCACTTCCTCAACGCGCTCGAAGACAGCGTGGAAGACGACAAGAGCCCCGCCGACGAGCTTCTGGAGCGCTACCACGGCGACTGGCAGGCCGATGTCAGCCGGGTGTTCGGCGAATACAGTTATTAGAGGATACAAGTATCAGGGGAGACAAGACGCATGAAGAAACCACCCGCATGGCGGTGCGCCTTCGCATCAGCACTCCTCGCGACCCTGCCCACGGCCGCCTTTTCCGGCTCCTGTCTGCTGCCGGATGACCTCCTCGCCCAGCCCCGGCCCGAACGCCTCCAGAACGACGTAGCCACGCAAATGCCCTGTTACCAGCTGGAGGCTGCCTGGCTTCTGGGCTTTGGCGTGTACGTGACCAGCTTCAAACAACTGCCAGGGCCGATTGCGGAGGAATACAGGTATTATGAATATATCCGCGCGTTCCTGGCCGGAGATCGCGAGCCGAAAATCACCACGCAGGCGGACCAGGAAGCCTTGTTGATGGCCGCTCTCGCCTTGCTCAAGGATGACGGGGGCGAGCGGTACCAGGCCTACCGGTATTTCATCACCCGCCGTTACTGGCGGATGAACCCCGAAGCCACCCAGCTCTCCACCAGAGCCCTGCGCCATGTGCTTGCCCTGTCTTCGGACCCCGGACTGCTGAAGAGCGAACAGGACGTGGAGTGCTTCATCCGCGCCGATTACCCGGTTTTCCCGGTTGCAAGGATCATCGAAACCCGGGCCTTCCGACACTGCCTGGAAGAGGCGCCGGAGTGAGCGCCCAGGCCGGGCCTTCTGACTGGCGCAGCTGGAGGCGATTTTTCGAGAGAAAAATCGGTGCCTCCGGCGGGGATATTTGTGGCAAGAGGAAGGGGGCGCCTCTGCGCCCCGCGCTCCGGTGTGGAGGCGGGGTGGCTGGGCTGTGCGGTCCGGGCTGTGCCGGGATTGTGAGAGAGAGCGGCGCCGCTCGTTGCGACTGTGGCGGGGGATTGCCCCGGAGCCCCGCGATCTGCCTGCGGGGAAAAGCCTGCTTCTCGATGCTCGCCGGGTT
>JALWTH010000305.1 GCA_027082975.1 Paracoccaceae bacterium
CCCGCCCTCGAGCCCCATGACGCGGGAGAGCGCCTCGACCAGCCGGGTCTTGCCCAGCCCCGGCAGGCCCACCAGCAGCGCATGCCCGCCGGCAAGCAGGGTCGCCAGCACCTGCCCGACCACCTCCTCTTGCCCGAGCACGCGCTTGCCGATCTCGCCGCGCGCCCGCGCAAGCTTCTCGCCCAGCGCCTCGGCGCCCGCTACCAGATCGTCTTCCGCCTTGCCCATGCTTATCCTCCGCCGTAGCATCGCGCTGCCGTTTCGTGGCCATTAAAGGCGTTTTTCGCCCGGGGGACAAATGACAAAAGCGCAATCCGGCAAGAAACCACCTGCCAACGGCGCCAATGCCGAAAGCCTTGCCGCCACGGCCCGGCAGGTGGCGCAGAAGGGGCCGGCGCCGGTGCATCTGTGGGATCCGCCCTTTTGCGGCGATCTCGATATCCGCATCGCCCGCGACGGGACATGGTTCTACCTCGGCACCCCGATCGGCCGGCCCGAGCTTGTGCGCCTGTTCGCCTCGATCCTGAAGCGCGAGGGGGAGGAATATTTCCTCGTCACCCCGGTGGAAAAGGTCCGCATCCGGGTCGATGCCGCGCCCTTCGTGGCGGTGGATTTCGAGGCGCGGGGCCAAGGGCGCGCGCAGGTGCTCACCTTTGCGACCAACCTTGGCGACAGCGCCGAAGCCGGCCCCGACCATCCGCTGCGCTTTCCCCGCGACCCGGCCACGGGCGCGCCCGCCCCCCATGTGATGATCCGCGCCGGGCTCGAAGCACTGATCGACCGCAAGAGCTTCCTGCGGCTGGCCGAACTGGGCGTGCATGAAGACAGGCGCGACGGGCGCTGGTTCGGGCTCTGGTCCGGGGGGATGTTCTTCCCGATGATCCCATCGCAAGAACTTGAAATATAAGGGTTTTCGAATCCTTTCAGGCAGGCGCCAGCGCCCCGGCGGTTCAGTCCGGTCGAAACAGCCCCGCCCCGCAGGCGCGCTGCAGATCCCGCGGCGATACCTCGAACACCGCGTTCGGCGCGCCCGCCGCTGCCCAGACCCGCGCGTGATCGAGCAAGGACGCGTCCATCCACACCCGGATCGGCGCCTTGTGGCCGATCGGCGCCACGCCCCCGATGGCAAATCCGGTCTCCGCGCGCACCCGTTTCGGATCGGCCCGCTCCAGCGCCTCCCCGAACCATTCCCGCGTCCGCGCAAGCTCCAGACGATCCGCGCCATTGAGCAGGACAAGTACCAGATCCCCGCTCTCGGCCCCCTGAAAAATCAATGACTTGACGATCCTTTCAACACTGCACCCACAGGCCCGCGCGGCTTCCTCGGCCGTGCGCGTTACCTCGGGCATCCGCATGATCCGAATGTCCAGCCCGGATTGCCGCGCGGCTTCTTCCACACGGCGCAAAGATTTTGACATGCTGTCACTCCTTTTGTATCCTGTAACCGTAATTGTATCCAATACTCCGAACAAGTCACGCATAATGCACAAGCGTCCCCGAAACGGCTCCACCACCGCGCAGATCACCGCCACCCTGCGCGAGGAAATCATCGCCGGCATTCTGCCCCCGAAAGCCCCGCTCAGACAGCAGGCCCTGGCCGCACGTTTCCAGGCCAGCCGAATGCCGGTGCGCGAGAGCCTGCAAATCCTGGCCCGGGAAGGGCTGGTGACCTGGCCCACCGGCCGCTCCGCCCGCGTCGCCCCGCTCGACCCGGCCGAACTGCGCGAAATCAGCGAGATGCGCATGATCGCCGAAAGCCTCGCCCTGCGCCTCTCGGTCCCGGCCATGAGCGACCACGATCTCGCCCATGCAAGGAGCCTGCACGCGGCCGCCCGCGAGGCGGATAGCCGGCAGTTCGCAGCCCTGAACAGCGCCTTTCACCAGGCCATTCTCGCCCCATGCAATCGCCCGCGCCTGCTCGCCCATATCGAGGAACTGGGCAAATTGTCCCAACGTTATCTGATGGTTGCGGTCAATGACCTCGGCTATGCGCCACGCTCACACGATGAGCACAGCCGCATACTCGCCGCCTGCAAGGCGCGCGATGCGGACCAGGCTTGCCGCCTGCTGGAGCGCCATATCACCGCCGCCAGCACCGCCCTGCTGGCCCATCTCACCCCGCTGGCCGACTGAACAGCGCCTCCAGTTCTCCCAGGTAATCCGAGTACGCCGCCTGCATCCCGGCCGGCGGCTGGCGCTGGGCGAGGGTCTCGGCCAGCGGGTCCGGGGCGCGGGCGCGGGCGCCGGACATCTCCTCCAGCACCGCGTGGCCGCAAAACGGCACATATACCTCACTGTAGCCGCCCTCATGGGTCATCATCAGCCGCCCGCCGCAAAGCTCGCCCGCCAGTTCGCACAGCATCCGCGTCATCCGGCGAAAGGTCTCGGCCGTGGCCAGCATCCGCCCCAGCGGGTCCAGCGCCCCGGCATCGTAGCCGCAGGCGACGACGATCACCTCGGGCCGATGCGCGCGCACCGCCGGCACCACCAGCCGCTCCATCGCCTCGAGATAGGTCGCATGGCCCGCCCCGGGCGGCAGGGGGATGTTCATGTTGGCGCCCAGCCCCGCCCCGCGCCCGCGATCCGCCGCATCGCCGGTATCGAGCGGATAATTGCGCGCCTGGTGCAGCGAAATGGTCAGCACGTCCGCCTCTTCGTAAAAGATCGCCTCGGTGCCGTTGCCGTGATGCACGTCCCAGTCCACCACCGCCACCCGCCGGACCGCGCCCCTGGCCTGCGCCGCGCGAATGGCAATGGCGATGTTGGCCAGCAGGCAGAAGCCGTTGGGGAAATCCGGCAGGCAATGATGGCCGGGCGGGCGCGAGAGCGCATAGGCATTGTCCACCTCGCCCGCAAGCACCGCCGAAAGCGCCGCGCTCGCCAGCCCCGCCGAGAGCGCCGCGATCTCGTAACCCCCGCGCGCAAAGGGCGCGCGCAGGCCGATCTCGCCCCCGCCCGAATCGCTCAAGCCCTTGAATTCGCGCAGATATTTCACCGAATGCACCCGCACCAGATCGTCAAACCCGGCCTCTGGCGCCGAGCGCACCACCAATTCGCCACTCAGCCCGGTCACATCCATCAGGTTTTTCAGCCGCCGCTTGGTCTCGGGGCTCTCCGGCAACCCTCCGGCGGCCAGCGGCTGCACCAGCCCGCCCAGCGGCAGCGTCGCCGCATAATTGCCACCCCCATGCCACAGGCAGCGCTCGTCAAAGAAAAACCCGGTCGCCATGCGCCCAGCTTGCGCACCCACAGCCCCCCTGTCCAGCCCCTTCTTCTGTTCAGAAATATCCCGGGGGAGCGCGAGGGGGCTGGCCCCCTCGCCAGAACGGGGGGGCCGGGGGGCAGCGCCCCCCGGCGGATCGCGGCGCGCCAGCGCCGCGAAACACGCCTGTGCCTTCAGGTCGTTATAAAGCTCAAACGCCTGACCTGCCGGCATCAGCTCATGCACCACCCGGCTCACCGCCTGGATCATCGCCACCGGGTCCTCGGCCTGGAAGATGTTGCGCCCCATAT
>JALWTH010000306.1 GCA_027082975.1 Paracoccaceae bacterium
CGAAGGCAAGCCGGGCGGTGCCCTCTGCCGCGCACGCCTCGACTGGCTCGCCGCCCGCCTCGACGAAGCGCCCGGGCGGCCCACCATGCTGTTTCTCCACCACCCGCCGCTGCCGCTCGGGGTGCCCGAGACCGACCAGGACGGCTTTGCCGGGGCCGAAGACTTCGCCCGCCTGATCGCCGCCCACCGCAATATCCTGCGCATCGGCGCCGGCCATATCCACCTCGCCACCACCGCCCAGTGGCAGGGGGTGCCGGTGGTCACCGCGCCGAGCCTCGGGATGCAGCTCACCCGCGACTTCAGCGAAAGCCCGCCGCCCTCGGGCTTCACCCTCGCCGCGCCGGGCTACCTGCTGCACCACCTGAGCGCCGCGGGCACGCTCACCAGCCATGTGGTCATGCTGGGCGAGAGCGAAAAGCGTCACGAATTCGCTCCCAACGACCCCGCCGCCCCCGGACCCGACCGAAATGCCGGCTGATCTCCTCCTGCTCAAGCTCGCCGTGACCATGGCCGCGGTGGTGGGGCTGTCGCTGGTGGCCGAGCGCCTGTCGCCCCGCCTCGCCGGGCTGCTCGCGGGCTTCCCGCATGGCATCGCCATCGTGCTGTGGTTCATCGGCCGCGAACAGGGCGCCGCCTTTGCCGCCGAGGCCGCCGGCTTCGCCACTGCCGGGCTCGCGGCCAATGTGGTGCTGGCCTGCGTCCATGCGCGCCTGGCCGGGCGGCTGGGCGATTCTCCGGCGGCGGTGGTCGTGGCGGCTCTGGGGGGCGTGGGGGCCTTTCTGGGCTGCGCCGCGCTGCTGCGCCTGATCGCGCCGGGGCCATGGGGCGCGGCCGCTCTGACGCTGGCGGCGATTGGCGCCGCGCATCTCCTGCTGCGCGCCGGGGGCACGGCCGCGCCGCCGCCGCGCCCCACAGCCGCCAGCCGTGCCCCGCGCCCGGCGGCCAGCCCCGGCGAACTCCTCGCCCGCGCCGCCCTCGCCGGAGGCATCGTGGCGCTGATCACCGGGCTTGCCGCCCTGATCGGCCCCCGCTGGGCCGGGTTGCTGGCAGGCTTCCCGGTGGTCACCTTCCCGCTGCTGGTGATCCTGCAGCTGCGCCATGGGGCCGAAGCGGTCGGGGCGGTGGTGCGCCACTACCCGACCGGCCTGCTCGCGCTGCTGGTCTACACCCTGACCGTGCGCTGGAGCTTCGCGGCTCTCGGCGCCGGGACGGGCACGCTGATCGGCCTGGCCTCTTCGCTGGCCTGGCTCAGCGGCGCGTCGGCCCTCAGCGCGCGGTTCCGGCCCGGCTCAGAAGCGCCAGCCCGTGGCGCGCGCGCAGGCGGTTTATCTCGGCCAGAGAGGGAGGCCGGCCGGAGATGATCTGAGCATAGGCGGGCATCCGCGCGATGCGCAGCGCCACCGGCTCGCTCACCTGCATCGAGAGATAGCCGATCTGCGTGTACAGCATGGTCATGGCACGGGTATGGGCCTGTTCGCCGGTCATGGAAAAGCGGCGAAACATCTCCTCGAGCGCCTCCCGGCGGGCACGGTCGGCGCGCTCCAGCCGGCGCCTGACCTGCGCGTCGCCGCGCGCCCAGCCGCTCGCCGATCTCTACTTCGCCCTGAAACCGCTCTCGGTCAATCTCGGCGAAGTCGATCACGACGCCCTGATCCACGGCCGCCCCCAGGCGATCCGCCGCAACCCGCAAGGCCGCTTCCAGCTGTTTCGCATCGGCGACGCGGTATCGGCGCGCAATACCCACGCGGCGATCTACGACGCCCTGCGCCTGCTCAAGGACCTGTAACCGCCCCTTTCACCTTTCGCCAAATACTCCCGCCGGAGGCACGAATTTTCGCAGAAAATTCGCCCCGCGCCCCCCGCCCCGCGCGGCCATCCCGGCGATCAGGCGCTGTTGCGGGCCCAGTCCCAGTACAATTCCCGCGCCCGGCGGCTCACCGGGCCGATCGGATATTCGGTATCCTCGAAGGCCACGACCGGGGTGATCTTGGAGATATTGCCGGACATGAACACCTCGTCCGCCCCCTCGAAATCGGCAAAGCTCAGCGTGGTCTCCTCGACCTCGTAGCCATCGGCCCTGAGCAGCTTGATCACCCGCTGGCGGGTGATGCCGTTCAGAAAGGTGCCGTTCGGGACCGGCGTCTTTACCACCCCGTCCCTGACCATGAAGATGTTGGAAGTCGCGGTCTCGGCCACATTGCCCAGCGGGTCGGCCACCAGCGCATTGTCGAAGCCGCGCGCCTGGGCCTCGCGGATCATGCGGCCGTTATTGGGGTAAAGGCAGGCGGCCTTGGCATTGACCGGCGCCATCGACAGCATCGGGCGCACGAACTGCGTCCGGCACAGGCGCTGGGCCGCATCGGCGGGCGCCATGGCCAGCTGTTCGAGGCTGAGCGCAAAGGCGGTGCTCTCGGGGTCCGGCACCACCACGCCCCGCCCGCCCTCGGTGGACCAGTACATCGGCCGGATATAGACCGGAGCATCGGGCGCGAATTTCGCCAGCCCCTCATGGACCAGCGCCACCAGCGCCTCGGTGCTCATGGTCGGCTCCAGCCCCATCACCCGGGCCGAATCGTTCACCCGCGCCATATGCGGCTCCAGGTCCGGCACCACCCCCTCAAAGGCCCGCGCCCCGTCAAACACCAGCGAGCCCAGCCAGGTGCCGTGATCGGCCGCATTCATGATCGCCACGTCGCCCTGATGCCAGCCGCCCTTGAACCATGTCCAGATCACCTCGCCAACAGCCATGTCTCTCCTCCTCGGGGGTCAGGGGATCAGGATCGTCGATCCCGTGGTTGCGCGCGCTTCCAGGGCCCGGTGGGCCTCTGCCGCCTCGGCCAATGGATAGCGCCGATTGACCTCCACCTTCAACACCCCCTCGCCGATCAGGGCGAACAATTCCTCTGCCGCGCCGGTGAGCCAGGCGCGCGATGTGGTAAAATGGAAAAGAACCGGGCGCGTGAGCGTGTAAGACCCGGCGGCGAGGTCGGAAACCTGAAAGCCGGTGACCGGCCCGGAACTCTGGCCGAAGCTCACCAGCGTGCCGAAGGTCGCGAGGCAGGCGAGCGAACCGGCAAAGGTATCCGCCCCCACCGAGTCATAGGCCGCCGCAACGCCGGCCCCGCCGGTGATCTCGCGCACCCGCTCGGTGAAATCCTCGCGCCGGTAGTCGATCACTTCCGCGTAGCCATGGGCGCGGGCGAGCGCGCATTTCTCCGGCCCGCCCGCCGTGCCGATGGCGCGCACGCCCTTGTGGGCAAGCCACTGGCCGGCAATGAGCCCGACGCCCCCGGCAGCGGCGTGAAACAGCACCGTGTCGCCCGCTTTCGCCGCATGGGAATGGTGCAGCAGGTAATAGGCGGTCAGCCCCTTGAGCATCGCCGCCGCCGCCACCTCGTCGCTGACGCTCTCGGGCAGGGCGACAAGATGGCGCGCCTCGACCACGCGGCGGGTCGTATAGGCCCCGTGGGGCAGGGTATAGGCGACGCGCTGGCC
>JALWTH010000307.1 GCA_027082975.1 Paracoccaceae bacterium
CCTCAAGGCGCTCGCCGGCCCGCTGCCGCAGATCCGCTTCTGCCCCACCGGCGGCATCTCGCCCGCCACCGCGCCCGACTACCTCCGTCTGGAAAACGTGCTCTGCGTCGGCGGCTCCTGGGTGGCCCCGCGCGACCTGATCGCCCGGGCCGACTGGCCCGCCATCACCGCCCTGGCCGGCAAGGCAAAAGCCCTCGGCGCTTCCTCTCGTCAGGCCCGGCCCGATTGAGCCTGCGCTCTGCTCGCTGACGAAGCCTCAGAGGATCGGAAAAGCGTAGAGAGAGAGGGCAGCGAGGACGGCGGCGGTGAGCAGGCGGGCGGCTTCCCAGGCGCGGCTGCCGGGGCGCGCCCTGGGGCGGCGGTAGCGCGGCGCGAGGGTCAGGGCCATGGCGATGACGAGCACGGCGGCGGCGACCGAGGCGCTGGCCCAGAGGGTGAGGAGTGCGAGCGCGAGGGTGAGAAAGGGCCATGCGGCGGCGATGCGCGCGGGCAGGCCGGGGCGCTGGAACACGGTCTGCTCTTCGAGGTCGAGGAAGTCCCATCCGGCGCCGTAGGGCTTCTTCGTGGAGACGCTGAGCGCGGCAAAGACCGCGCCACCGGGGAAGGCGAAGATCATGAAGGAGAACGGGTCGTCTTCGAGAGAATACACCCCCATCAGGCCCGTGAACCAGAGTATGGTGAACATGCCCTCCCACAGGCGCAGGGGCAGGGTCAGCTCGGCCTGGTCGCGGATATAGACCAGCGTCTGCTGCATGCCGATGCCCAGAAGCGCGGCCAGGATCGGAACGGGCCAGGCGCCCTGTCTGGCGGTTACCGCCCAGGCGATCAGGGCAAGAAGCCCCGCCATCCAGAGCCAGCCGCGCAAGGGGTCGTTGAGGGCGCGTTTCAGGCGGCCGGGGCGGCCGGGGCGGTCGGGGCTGGTCTGATCCATGGCGTCTGGCTCCTGAATTTCGCCCCATGATTGCAAGGCCTGGGCGCGCGGTCAATCGGGCGGGATCGCGTAGGTGAGGCTGGCGCGGGCCACGGGGGGCTCGGCGCCTTCGGAGAAGATCAGCACATCGCCCACCGCCAGCGCGCGGCCGAGCTTCAAGAGGCGGGTTTCGGCGATGAGGTCGCGCCCGGCGGCGGGCTTGCGCATGAAGTCGATGGCGCAGGAGGTGGTGACCGCCAGCAGTCTCGGGCCGACCATGGTCAGGATCGCCAGATAGACGGCCACATCGGCCACCGTGAACATGGCCGGCCCCGAGATGGTGCCGCCGGGGCGGATATGGCGCTCGTCCGTATGATAGCGCAGGGTCAGGCGCATGGGGGCGGCCTCGAGGATGGTGAAGTCGTCGGCGACCTGCGCGAAATGCTCGGCGAGGAAGGCCTGTAACTGACCCAGCGTCATTTTCTGTTGCATCTTTCCCCCTTCACCTGGCTTGCCTATCGTGAGAGCAACATGGGAGGGAGCGATGAGCGAGTCAATTCTGCTGCGAGAGGATCACGGGGCGGTGGCGCGTCTGGTGCTGAACCGTCCCAAGGCGCTCAATGCGCTTTCGGACGATCTGCTGGCGGCCTTGCGCGAGGAATTCGCGCGCCTCGCCGAGGACCGGCGCATCCGGGCGGTGGTGCTGGCGGGGGCGGGCAAGGCCTTTTGCGCGGGCCATGACCTGAAGGAGATGCAGGCGGCGCGCGCGGCCGAGGATGGCGGCGCGGCCTATTTCCTCGACCTGTTCACGCGCTGCGGCGATGTCATGCAGGCAATCCCCGCCCTGCCCCAGCCGGTGATTGCCGAGGTGCAGGGGATCGCCACCGCCGCGGGCTGCCAGCTGGTAGCGAGCTGCGACATGGCGGTGGCGGCCGAGGGCACGCGCTTTGGCGTGAACGGAGTCAATATCGGCCTGTTCTGCTCGACGCCGATGGTGGCGCTCTCCCGCAACATCGGGCGCAAGTTCGCCTTCGAGATGCTGACCACCGGGGAGTTCATCGAGGCGGGCCGCGCGCGCGAACTGGGGCTGGTGAACCGGGTGGTGGCGGCAGAGGCGCTGAGCGAGGCGGCGATGGCGCTGGCACAGACCGTTGCCGGCAAGCTGGGGCGCGCGGTCAGGATCGGCAAGCGGGCCTTTTACGCGCAGGCCGAGATGGGGCTGGCCGAGGCTTACCGCTTCACCGGGCAGGTGATGGCCGAGAACATGATGTATGAGGAGACCGCCGAGGGGGTGCAGGCCTTTATCGAGAAGCGCGCGCCGGACTGGCGGCAGGCGTGAGCGGCGCGGGCGCCTGGGGGGCAAGCGAGTGGCCAGCCCCCTCGCGCGCGCAGGTTTGACGAGGGGGCCAGCCCCCTCGTGCTCCCCCGGGATATTTCCGGCAAGAGGAAGCAGGCATGGGGCACCTGCGCTCCGGCTCAGAACTGCCAGAGCGCGGGGACGAATTCGTAAGCCTCGCCGCTGCGCATGACGTGGCCCACGCCCGGGAACGGGAAGTGGTAGCCCAGCACCGCGATGCGGTCGGTGGCGGCGCGGTCGAGCAGGCTTTTGCGGGTGTTCACGGTCAGGTCGGGGATGTCGTCGCGGCTGGCGACCCATTCGGGGTGGGCGAAGTTGAGCCAGGCCTGGGTGAGGCAGTCGCCAAGGGCGATGAGCTGCTGGCCGCCGCTTTCGACATGCACCGACATGTGGCCGATCGTGTGGCCGGGCGTGGCGATCATGCGGATGCCGGGCACGATTTCGTGGCCGTCCTGGGCCAGGGTCCATTCGAGCCCCTCGGTGGTGAGCGAATTGACCGCGCCGACCACGAATTGCTGCTTCTCCTCGGGGACCCTGTGCACCAGGTCCTCCTGCAGCCAATAGGCGTGCTCGGCTTCGCCGATGGTGAATTCGGCATCCGGGAAGATCACCTCGTCAAAGTCGTCTCGGATGCCCCAGATATGGTCCGGGTGGGCGTGGGTCATGGCCACATGGGTAATGGCGAAGGGGTCGATCCCGGCCGCCTCCAGATTGGCCATGAGGCGGCCGGAAGTGGGCACGAAGCGGCCGCCCGAGCCCATATCGACCAGCACGCGCGCCTCGCCGATCTCGATATGGAGGTGGTTGGTATGGGCGTAGTTCTGCTCGAGGTCGAGGTAATGGGCCTTGAGAAAGGCGAGCTTTTCCGCCGGGTCGGCATTGATCGCCTGGCCGGCCATGGGCTGGGCGAACCAGCCGTCGGAGACCACTGTCAGGCGCGCATCCCCCAGGGTGAAGCGGAAAAAGGCCGGCTGCTCGCCCGCCGGCGGGCCGATCTCGGCGCGAAGCGCGGCGGGCATGGCAAAGGCGGGCATGGCGGCGGCCAGGCGCAAGAGGTCGCGGCGGGTGGGCTGGATGAGGGGCATGGTCTCTCCTGTGGGTTTTTACCGATCATATGGAGAGATGCGAATATATCAAAGAATTTTCGCCCACCGAGCCCCCCACCGAGCCACCCCGATCC
>JALWTH010000308.1 GCA_027082975.1 Paracoccaceae bacterium
CGCCAATGGCGCGGCCCAGAGCGAGGCCCTTTCCGCGCTCTCCAATCTCGGCTACGCTCCCTCGGAAGCCGCCCGCGCCGTGGCCGAGGCCGCGCGCGATACCCCCGGCGCCGACACCCCCGCCCTGATCCGCGCCGCGCTGAAACGCCTCGCACCGAAAGGTTAGAGCGATGAACGCATCTTCATCTTGGTGTAAATACTCCCGCCGGAGGCCTCAAATCTCATGCCACCCGGCCGCAGAAAAGAACCTGGCCAGCCGATGAGCACACCGGACCCGACCCTGCGCCCCGAGCGCCGCCCCGAAGACGCCGACCGCGCCCTGCGCCCGGAGCGGCTCCACGACTTCATCGGCCAGGCGGAGGCGCGGGCCAATCTTGCCGTGTTCATCGAAAGCGCGCGCCGGCGCGGCCAGGCCATGGACCACGCGCTGTTTCATGGCCCCCCCGGGCTGGGCAAGACCACGCTCGCGCAGATCATCGCCCGCGAACTGGGGGTGAATTTCCGCATGACCTCCGGCCCGGTGCTGGCGCGCGCGGGCGACCTCGCCGCGATTCTCACCAATCTCGAGAAAAACGACGTGCTGTTCATCGACGAGATCCACCGCCTCAACCCGGTGGTCGAGGAGGTGCTTTACCCGGCGATGGAGGATTTCGAGCTGGATCTGGTGATCGGCGAGGGGCCGGCCGCGCGCACGGTGCGCATCGAGCTTGCCCCCTTCACGCTGGTGGGGGCGACCACACGCCTGGGCCTCTTGACCACGCCCTTGCGCGACCGTTTCGGCATCCCGGTGCGGCTGCAATTTTACAGCGAGGACGAGCTCAACGAGATCGTCACCCGCAATGCGGCCAAGCTCGGCGTGGCCTGCGAGCCCGCAGGCGCGCGCGAGATCGCCCGGCGCGCCCGCGGCACCCCGCGCATTGCCGGCAGGCTTCTCAGGCGGGTGGTGGATTTCGCCCTGGTCGAGGGCGACGGGCGGATCACCCGCGAGATCGCCGACAGGGCCCTGACCCGGCTCGGGGTCGACAATCTGGGGCTCGACGGGGCCGACCGGCGCTATCTGAGCCTGATCGCCGAGCATTACCGGGGCGGGCCGGTGGGGATCGAGACGCTCGCCGCCGCGCTTTCCGAGGCGCGCGACGGGCTCGAAGAGGTGGTCGAGCCCTACCTCTTGCAGCAGGGGCTGATCCAACGCACCCCGCGCGGGCGGATGCTGGGCGCGCGCGCCTGGGCGCATCTGGGATTGCCCCCGCCGGTCGAGCCGGAAAGGCCGGGGCAGGGGAGCCTGTTCGAGGAATGAGGCCGACAATTGCTCCTGTCGGGGCTTGGGGCTGGGAGGAGTCGATTTTTCGCAGAAAAATCGTGCCTCCGGCGGGAGTATTTGGCGAAAGGTGAAAGGCGCTCAGCTGTCCGAGTGGTCGCGCCGGGCGAGGTATTCGCTGACGGCGGGGCGCACCGACTGGCTGCCGTCGGCGCGGGCCCGGTCGATCACCCGGCGCAGTCTGGTGAGGTCGATCGAGCGCAGCAGGGCCTTGACCGGGCCGATCGAGGCCGGGCGCATGGACAGACAGCGCATCCCTATGGCGGCAAGGCAGGCGGCCTCGACCGGCCGGCCGGCATCCTCGCCGCAGAAGGAGAGCGGGGTTTCCACCTCGTCGCAGCGGCGCACGATCTGTTCGATCATGTTGAGGAAGCTGACGTTGAGCGTGTCGTAGCGCCGGCGCACGCGCTCGTTTTCGCGGTCGGCGGCGTAGAAGAACTGCTTGAGGTCATTGCCGCCGATGGAGATGAAATCGGCCATCATGAAGAACTGGCGCGGGGCGAAAATGAGGCTCGGGGTCTCCAGCATGGCGCCGATCTCGAGCTTTGCGGGGAGCGTGTGGCCGAGGCGCTTTTCGCCTTCCACCGTGTCGAGCAGCATCTGGCGGGCAGCGCGAAATTCGTCGAACTGGGCGATGAAGGGGAACATCACCGCGAGCGGCCGGCCATTGGCGGCGCGCAGCATGGCCTGGAGCTGCATCTTCATCACCCCGGGCTTGTCGAGCCCCACCCGGATCGCCCGCCAGCCCAGCGCCGGGTTGGGCTCGTCCTGCGGCTTGAGGTAGGGCAGCACCTTGTCGGAGCCGATATCGAGCGTGCGAAACACCACCCGCTTGCCGCGGGCGGCATCCATGACGCGCCCGTAGGTGGCGGCCAGCTCGCCGCGCTTGGGCATGGTCGGGCGGGCGAGGAACTGAAGCTCGGTGCGAAACAGCCCCACGCCCTCGGCGCCGGAGCTTTCGAGGCTCGGCAGATCGGCCATCAGCCCGGCATTCATGGTCAGCTTGATGCGGGTGCCGTCGCGGGTCTCGGCGGGCTTGTCGCGCAGGGCGGCGTATTGCTTCTGCGCCTCGTGCTCCATCGCCATCTTGTCGCGAAAGGCGGCGGCGACGCTTTCCTCGGGCCGCAGGTGGACCACGCCGCTTTCGCCATCGACAAGGATGCGGTCGCCGTTGAGCGCGGTGGCGGTGATCGGGCCCACATGGACCAGGAGCGGGATTGCCAGGGCACGGGCGACAATGGCGGCATGGGAGGCGACCGAGCCTTCCTCCAGCACGATGCCCTTGAGCTTGCGGCCGTAGTCGAGCAGTTCGCCCGGGCCGATATTGGTGGCGACAAGGATCGGGTCTTCGGGCATCTCGGCGCCGGTCTCCTGCCCCTGGCCGGTGAGGATGCGAAGCAGGCGGTTGGAGAGATCGTCAAGGTCATGCAGGCGCTCGCGCAGGTAGGGGTCGGGCACCTGGTTCATCCGGGCGCGGGCGGCGGATTGCTCCTTTTCCACTGCCGCCTCGGCGGAAAGGCCGCGGTCGATATCGGCCTGCATGCGCCGGATCCAGCCCTTGGAATTGGCAAACATCCGGTAGGCTTCGAGCACCTGCATCTGCTCCTTGTGCTCCTTGGCGCCGGGGCCGCCGGTGCCGGCGCCGAGCGCCGCATCGGCCAGCATTTCATCCACCGAGACGCGCAGATGCTCGATCGCGCTCTGCAGGCGGTTGAACTCCACCTCCGGGTCATCGGCAACCGGGTTGGTGACGACAACGCGCGGCTCGTGCAGCCAGACATGGCCTTCGGCCACCCCTTCCTGGGCGATGCCGCCGCGGAAGGTCTCGGGGCGCTGGTGGGGGGCGGTGAGCGCCGCGCCCTCGCCGACAAAGGCGCCCAGCTCGGCCATCTCGGCGAGCACCATGGCCACGACTTCAAGCCCGTAAACCTCGTCATCGGAGTAGCGGCGCGCCTCTTTCGACTGCACCACCAGCACGCCCAGCGTCTCGCCCAGGCGCTGGATCGGCACGCCGAGAAACGAGGTCAGCACCTCTTCGCCGGTCTCCGGCATGTAGCGAAAGCCGCGCATGGCCGGGGCGTTGTCGGTATTGACCGGCTGGCGGCTGCGCGCGACCCGGCCGACGAG
>JALWTH010000309.1 GCA_027082975.1 Paracoccaceae bacterium
ACAAGGCCGCGCGTGCCGGGCTGATCGACGAGGTGGTGCCGGCGGACGAACTGCTCGCGCGCGCCAGGGCATGGGTGCTCGCCGCCACCGATGAAGATATCGTCAAGCCCTGGGACAAGAAAGGCTACAAAATGCCCGGCGGCGCCCCCTACACGCCTGCCGGTTTCCAGACCTATGTGGGCGCCAATGCCATGATCCTCGGCAAGACCCAGGGCGTCTATCCGGCGGCCAAGGCGCTGCTGGCGGCGGCCTATGAGGGGGCGCTGGTGCCTTTCGACACGGCGCTGAGGGTCGAAGCGCGCTGGTTCACCAAGGTGATCATGGACCCCTCTTCCTCGGCCATGATCCGCTCGCTGTTCATCAACAAGCAGGCGCTGGAAAAGGGCGCGCTGCGCCCCGAGGGCGTGGCCGATCAGCGGGTGCAAAAGCTCGGCGTGCTGGGCGCTGGGATGATGGGGGCGGGCATCGCGCTGGTCTCGGCCATGGCCGGGATCGAGGTGGTGCTGATCGACCAGTCCCAGGAAGCCGCCGAGCGCGGGCGCGCCTATAGCGAGGCCTACATGGACAAGGGCATCAAGCGCGGCAAGGCCACCGAGGCGAAAAAGCAAGCGGTGCTCGCGCGCATCACCGCCACCACCGATTACGCGGCGCTCAAGGGCTCTGACCTGATCGTGGAAGCGGTGTTCGAAGACCCGGCCGTCAAGGCCGAAGTCACCGCCAGGGCCGAAGCCGCGGCGGGCGAGGGCTGCATCTTTGCCACCAATACCTCGACGCTGCCGATCACCGAGCTTGCCGGCGCCAGCCAGCGCCCCGAGCAGTTCATCGGCATCCATTTCTTCTCCCCGGTCGAGAAGATGGCGCTGGTCGAGATCATCAAGGGAAGAGCGACCGGCGCGCGCGCCGTGGCCAAGGCGCTCGACTTCGCCCGCCAGATCCGCAAGACCCCGATCGTGGTCAACGATGCCCGCTTCTTCTACGCCAACCGCTGCATCATCCCCTACCTCAACGAAGGCATCCGCATGGTCGGCGAGGGCGTGGAGCCGGCGCTGGTGGAGCACGCGGCGAAGATGCTCGGCTTCCCGGTCGGCCCGCTGCAACTGGTGGACGAAACCTCGATCGACCTTGCGGTCAAGATCGCCAAGGCCACCCGCGCGGCGATGGGCGAGGCCTATCCCGACAGCGCCGTGGACGAGGTGATCTTCTGGATGGCCGAGCAGGGCCGGCTGGGCCGCAAGGCGGGCGCGGGCTTTTACGAGTATGAAAACGGCAAACGCACCCGCCTCTGGCCGGGGCTGCGCGAGAAATACCCCGCCCCCGAAAACCAGCCCGCGCTGGAAGAGGTGCAGAACCGGCTGATGATGGCGCAGGTGCTCGAAGCCGTGCGCGCGCTCGAGGAAGGGGTGCTCGAAGACATCCGCGAGGGCGATGTGGGCGCGATCCTCGGCTGGGGCTTCGCGCCGTGGTCGGGCGGGCCGTTCTCCTGGCTCGACCGGATCGGGGCCGCGCGCGCCGTCGAGATCTGCGCGGAGCTCGAAAGCCGCCACGGCGCCCGCTTCGCCGCGCCCGCCCTGCTGAGCGAAATGGCCGAAAGGGGCGAGGGCTTCTACCAGCGCTTCATGGGCGAGAAGGCCGCGGCCTGAGCGGCTTGGCACACGGGAAAGGGGCGCCCACCGGCGCCCCTTTTACATGCAATTTCAGGATGTTACGCAAATATTCACTTTTCCGGTTTTCCGGTAATCCAGTTTTCCAGTTTTCCGGTTTTCCAGTTTTCCGGAAAACCGGAAAACTGGTTATCTGCATGTACAGATGGCCTCCCGCATCCGCGGCACAGCCCTTCACGCTGCATCCCGAAAGGCATCCGCTTGCCCCGTTGAGCACTCTTTCTCCTGCCCGAGCAGACGGCGCGCTTCCTCAAGCCCCGCCACCGCAAAGAAGGGCGAGACCAGCCGCGCCGCCTGCTGGCGGGACGCATCCGGGCAGTGAAACAGCGCGCCGCTATTGGCCCAGACCAGCTCTTCCTCGTCGAAGACCAGCGTCACCACCTCGACCCTGCGCGCCTTGCAGTTGGTCCACGCGATCCCGCGCCAGCCCGCCAGCGCCGCGGCCGGCACCAGCACCGTGGGCCGGCCGAGGGCGGCCTCGGCCCCGGGCAGGTCCAGCGCCATGTGCTGGCCGGGCATCAGCGTCATCTCGGCGCAATTGTCGAGCGCGCCGCCGGGCACTTCCAGCACCCGCACCGGGCGGACCTCCTCGCGCAGAATGGCGCGGATCTCGCGCAGGCCCCCGTCCCAGGTATAGACCGCGTCGCCCCGCAGCAGGCTTTCCACCGGGCGCCAGCCATCGGCGGCCTCCACGCGGGTGCCCTCGATCATCCCGCTGCGCATCATGGCGGCGGGGAACAGGGCGGCCTCCAGATCGACCATTTCGGCGGCTTCAAAAGCGGTGGCGGATTGCATGAGCATCGGGTTTCTCCTTCGCTTGTCAGATGCGTGTGTCAGGTGCCGGAGCGGCGATGGGTCAAGCAGGGCGCGCAAATTTGCCGCAATTCCGCCCGGATTTCGGCCATTTCGTGGCACCTTTTCGGCAAATGCGGCAATCCTGTGGCCGGGGCGGGATTGGCCACTTGCGGGCGACAATTGTTAAGACTTTGTCAACATTAACGGCGCATTAACCGTGATTGTCGCGCGGATTCCCCCGCCCCCAGCAGGTGATTCGGGCACAAATGCGGCGGTTTCGGGCAAGTTTCGCGCGCGATTGGTGCGCGCGCGCCCCGACACAGGGACGCCTCAGAAGCTGTAGCCGAAGCGGGCGATGTCGCGGCCGCATATTTGCGCCACGATTTCGCGCTCGGCCGCGCCATAGGCCGCGCGGTAATCGGCCACGCGCTCGGAGCGGTTCACATGGCCGATCTCCAGCGCAAAGCCCAGATGCGCTTCGAGCGGGGCGATGTCCTCGGCGAGGTGCTCGAGCCGGATGTAAAGGTCGGCCCGCTCCACCCCGCCGGCATCGGTGAGATAGCGCGGATAGGGATGCGCGCGCAGGCTCGCGGCGATGTGACGGTCGCGCAGAAAGGCGCCAAAGTCCAGCCGCCGCGCCGCGCGCACGGCGTAATGGTCGAAGCGCTGCGCCCTAAGCCAGGAATAATAGCTCAGCACCCGGTCCCAGGGATTGCGCACCAGGGTAAAGGCGAACAGATCGCGCGCCTCGGCCCGGGTAATCAGCCCGTCGATATCAGCGAGCGTCGAATGCTTCCACAGCCGCCCGCGCGCCCGCGCGCCCTTCAGCCGGTGGCGCCGCCGCACCGCCTTGGGGGTGTCGCCGATCAGGATGTCGTCCTTCATCGCGCGGGCCTCCAGCGCCAGCGCCAGCGAGGTGCCGCCGGTCTTGGGGATATGGACAAAGATATAGCCCCGCCCGCGCGATGAAGGACGAC
>JALWTH010000310.1 GCA_027082975.1 Paracoccaceae bacterium
CGTGGTCTGGCCTGGCGTCTCTCCAGGGAGAGGGCCCTCTGGTGTTGGTGGTGGAAGACCAGCAAATGGCGGCGGAGTTGCTGGTTCAGGTGCTGCAGAGCAACGGGTATCGTACCGTGGTGGCTCACAACCGGGAAGAGGCGCTGGCCCTGGCCCGTGCGCTGCAACCGGCGCTCATCACGGTAGACATTTTGCTGCCCACGGCTGAAGAAGGGTATGGGGTGTTGGCTGATTTGAAAGCCGATCCCCGATTGGCCTCGATTCCGGTCGTGGTGATTTCCATCACTGAAGATGTGCGCCGTGGTCTGGCCATGGGGGCTGTCGAGTGGCTGACCAAACCCGTGGCCCCTGAGCGGTTGGTTGACACGGTGAAGCGTTTTCTTGAAGGTATGCGGGAAGCGAGCATTTTAGTTGTGGATGACGACCCCCATACCCTGGAAATGCTGGCGACGGTTCTCCGTCGAGCCGGTTTTCAGGTCCTGACGGCCGCGGGAGGGGAACAGGCCCTTCAAATGGCTCTGGATCGTCTTCCGGCGTTGATTGTCCTGGATCTGATGATGCCTGAGATGAGCGGCTTTGAGGTCATCCGCCGTCTGCGGGAGGACCCGCGAGGGCGGGAGATGCCGATTTTGGTCTATACGGCCAAGGAACTCTCCGCAGAAGAGGTGCGTCTGCTGCATCAGCAGGTGCAGGCCGTGGCCCTGAAGGCCCGTCTGGATCAGGAGAGTTTCTTGACCACGGTGCGTCGTTTGGTGCACGGTTGGGGCGCGCAAGCAGGGGATGACACGCATGAAAGTTCTGGTGGTTGAGGACCAGGCACTGAGTTTGGAATTGGTTTCAGATTTGTTAACCCTCGCCGGCTATGAGGTCCTCCAGGCCCGAGACGCGGCCACAGGCTTGCGCCTGGCCCGACGTTTGCGTCCGGCGTTGATCCTGATGGATATCAATCTCCCTGACATGAATGGCATGGAGGCGATTCGCCGTTTGAAGGCCGACCCTGTCACGGCGGATATCCCTGTGATCGCGCTGACCGCGTTGGTCATGCCCGGCGACCGCGAGCGCATCCTCGCAGCCGGGGCCGACGGTTATCTCTCCAAGCCTGTGGACACGACCACGTTTGCTGCTTCTCTGGCAGATTTTTTGGCCCGGCGCGAGGGTGAAGGAGAAGAGTAATGTGGGGCTGTTGTGGCGGTGCAGCCCCACAACAGCACCTTCGCTTTTCCTCATGGAGGCGGGGGAAACAGGGGCCATTTGACCTCTGTCCACCGTTGCACCTCTGAGAGAGGAGAGAGTATGAGCGAATACAAGCGATTTTCTCATGTAGTCGCCAAAAGGCCAGTGGCGGCCTGGATTCAAACCACCACCCAGCAGATCCGGGGCACCATCTATGTACGCCGGGATCAGCGGGTGTCGGATGCGTTGCGGGAGGCGGAGGCTTTTATCGCGGTGACCGATGCGGTGGTCTTGAATGCCGCCGGTGAAGAGATCGTGCGGGCTCCCTTTCTGGCGCTCAACAAGGCGCATATCCTCTGGGTGATGCCCGAGGAAGAGGAGGAGGCCGAAGGAGCCGAGGAGGGGTGAGATGTCCGCTCAGCCGAATCCCGAGCGCAACCTGAGCCGCCTGGAAGCCCGCCTGGCCGAACATCTCAACCGCCTGCTGGAGAACGCCGGCCTGCCGCCCGGTCAGGAAGAACCGGCTTTTGCCCGGCTTTTCGCCCAGGCCCTGGAGCAGTTGCAGGTGCCGCTGAATCGTGAGATACAGCAGCGGCTTTATCGGGAAATGCGCAACGAGGTGTTGGGCTATGGCCCCATTCAGCCCCTGCTGGACGACCCCGAGGTCAGCGAAATCATGGTCAACGGCCCTAAGCAGGTCTGGGTGGAGCGCAAGGGCAAGTTGGTCAAAACCAAAGTGACCTTCCGGGATGACGCCCATGTGATGCGCATCATTCAGCGTATCGTGGCTCCTTTGGGGCGGCGCATCGACGAAGACAACCCGATGGTCGATGCTCGTCTGCCCGACGGCTCCCGCGTCAACGCCGTGATCCCCCCAGTAGCCATCGATGGGCCCTCGCTGACCATCCGTAAGTTCGCTAAGGACAAACTGAGCGTGGAACAGTTAATCGCTTTTGGCTCCCTGACCCATGAAATGGCCGAATTTTTACGCGCCTGCGTGGTCTCCCGGCTGAACATCGTGGTCTCTGGCGGCACGGGATCGGGCAAGACCACCCTGCTCAATGTGCTTTCGGGCTTTATTCCGCCCGATGAGCGCATCATCACCATCGAGGACGCAGCCGAGTTGCAGTTGCGCCAGGAGCACGTGGTGCGCCTGGAGACCCGTCCGCCGAATGTGGAGGGCAAGGGCGGGGTGACCATCCGCGACCTGGTGCGTAACGCCTTGCGCATGCGGCCCGACCGCATCGTGGTCGGCGAGGTACGCGGCGGCGAGGCCCTGGACATGCTCCAGGCCATGAACACTGGCCACGACGGTTCCCTGACCACCATCCATGCCAATTCACCCCGTGACGCCATCTCGCGCCTGGAGACCCTGGTCATGTTCTCGGGCGTGGAACTGCCCCCAAAGGCTATCCGGCAACAAATCGCCTCGGCCGTGGATCTGATCATCCAAATCGCCCGCTTGCGCGATGGCTCACGAAAGGTGGTGGCCGTGACCGAGGTGGCCGGCATGGAGGGCGATATCGTCACCCTGACGGATATCTTTCGCTTTGAGCAGACGGGCATTGATGTTGAAGGTAAAGTGTTGGGTGAGTTGAAACCCACGGGGATCCGCCCTCTGTTTATGCCCCGCTTAGAGGCAGCGGGCTTCAAATTGCCGCCCCAGGTGTTTGGCTTCGGCGAGGTGGATCTGCGGGCAAAAAAGCGGCGCCGATGAAGCAAAAGGACTCATCTTGCGGTAGAATTGGGCCGTATTATAGCCCGTCCTCGAGGAGCACAAGATGACCCGACGCCGACAATGGTTGATCCTCGTCGCCGTATGGCTGGTTTTAGGCGTGGTCGGTCTGGCCGTTGGCCTCAATCTGGGTAAGCGCCGCGCCCTGCAACCGGCCCGCCCGCAGCCGACGGCCTCTGCCGCTCAGACCACCCTTGACCCGGAGGACCTGGCCGCCACCCTGGCCGCGCAGACGGTGCAGGCCTGGATGACCCAAACGGCGCAAACCGGCCCCACGGCCACCCCCGTCGCGGTCCCCGCAGTGCCTGGCGCCGGTGGGCCGGGGCAATCCGTCCCGTGGCTGGTCATCGTGGCATTGGCTGCGCTTGGCGCCCTTCTGCTGCTCGCCCGCAGGATGCAGGACTGATACCCGCATTGCCCGACAAGCATTTGCCGCCGTCATCCGGCGATACGGCCCGTGGCTTGCCGGTCTTCAGCGATCAGCCGCGCGGCAAGACGGCGGCCCTGGCGGATGGCATAATTGGTACCGCGATCTTCCGGGTAGATCTGGGCCATCGAGCACAGATACAGCCCCGGCGCCGGACCCTCTTCGGGCGGGATCAGGCGGGAATAGTGGCGCTCCACCACCGGCTGGGCCCAGCGGGCGCGCCAGACATGGTACTGCCGGACCCATCCGCGCTCAAAAGCCGGAAACATGCGCTGCAGATGCGGCATTGCGAAGTCGAAGACCGCATCGTCCGGCTCTCCGAACAGCGCCTCCTCCGCCGGCAGATAGCGCGACAGATAGACCACATGGCGCCCGCCATAGCTGCTGGCAGGCTGGAAATTGGTATGCTCGATCACGCCGACGAAGGGAAAGGCCGGATCGGTGACGTTCAGCCAGTAGGTCTCGCTCAGCGGCCGGTCGAGCTCCAGCACCAGGCAGAGATTGGCCAGGTAGCGGATACGCTCAAGGCGGGCCAGGATGTCGGCATCGGCCCAATGCCCGATCAGCGCCGCCAGGAGCGGCGGAGCATGGGTGGCAATGACCCGGTCGGCCTCGCTGCTGCCGGTTGCGGCCTCGATCCGCCAGCCGGCGCCCGCCAGCGGGCTCAGCCGGCGCACGGGCGATCCCAGCCGGATGCTGCCGCCGTGACGGCGTATATCCTCGGCCATGGCCTCGGCAAGGCGCGCGAAAGAGCCACGCAGGTAGCCCAGCCGTTCGCCCCCGCCCCGGCCGCGCGAGCCGCCCCTGAGCTTGAGCTTGTTCCATATCCAGACCGCCGAGACATCTTCGGCCGCCGCGCCGAACTTGCCTTTCAGCAGCGGCTCCCAGACCACCCGGTAGACCCGCTCGCCACCGATGTCGCGCAGCCACTGGCTGGCCGTCAGCCCCTCCAGCGCCCGCCAGTCGCGCACCCGGCGGGCAGCCAGGGCCAGGCGCCCGAGCCGCAGCCTGTCGGTGAAGGGCAGGGCCGGAAAGCGCAGCAGGTCGAGCGGCGTGGACAGGCGCAGCGCGCGGTTGGCGAAATACATGGCGGTCCGGCTGGGCCGAAAGCGCACCTCGCCGGCCAGGCCAAGCTCCTCGATCAGCGCCATCACCGCGCGGTCGGAGGTGAACCAGTGGTGGTAGAAGCGCTCCAGCGGCGCGCTGCCCCCGCCGGGATCGAAGGCGCCTGCCAGGCCGCCGACGAAACGCCCGCTTTCGTGGACCGTGACCTGGTGCCCGGCGCGAGCCAGATCGCGGGCGAGGGCCAGGCCGGTGAACCCGGCGCCGATGATCGCGTATCTGCGCTTCATGCCCGCCTCGCTGCCCGCCTCGCTGCCCATCTCGCTGCCGACCTCGTTGCCCGCCACCTCAAGCCCGCCTCAAGCCCGCCCGCGATCCAGCCCGTGCCGGGCCATGAGCCAGACCAGCAGGCAGAGGCTTCCGACCAGGGTCGTACTCAGCCACAAGACCGCATGCACGAGCAGCACCATGAGCGTGGCCGCAATCAGCGGGTTGCCCGCTGCCAGCATCGCAGCCTGGGCAAGATAGTCGAAGGTCCCCACATGGCCGGGGGTGGAGGGCAGCAGGGTGGCGAGCGTTCCGGCCGGCATCGCCAGCCAGGCCGCCGACACATTCGCCAGGCCCGGCACCGAGAGCGCCACCAGCCAGTAGGTCGCCCCTTCGAACAGCCAGACCGCCAGCGACCAGGCCACCAGCACCGGCATTGCCCGGCGCCCGGCGAGATCGTCCAGGCTTGCCTGCATCGTGGCAAGGAATCGGCGCAGGCGCCCGGCGCCGGCCGGGCCAAGCGCTGGCGCTGCCCTTTCGGCCAGGGCGAAAAGCGGGCGCAGGGCTCTGGGCCACAGCACCAGAGCCAGCCCGAGCAGCGCCAGCGCCCACAGGCCCAGCCCCACGCCCGGGGCAAGCCCCATGGCGGCGCCGGTCAGCGAAAAGGCCCACAGGCCCGCCCCCAGGGCGACGATCAGCACGATCAGATCCAGCAGGCGCTCGACGATGACCGTGGCCAGCACCGCCCCCGGCGCGACCCCGAGCCACGGCGCAAAGCCAAAGCTGCGCAGGGCATCGCCCGCGCGCAGCGGCACCAGGTTGTTTACCGCGATCGAGGCCGTGAAAGCCACCCCGGCACGAGCGAAACCAAGCCCCTCGTTATAAGGCCGCAGCATGGTCTGCCAGCGCCGGATGCGGCAGGCATAACCCAGGGCCAGTGCCAGCGGCGCGAGGGCGGCGGGAAAGGGCGTCACCTGCCGGACCGCGGCGGCCAGGGCCGGCCCGTCCACACTGCGCAGGGCCAGCCACATGAGCAGCGCCGCAAGCGCGCCCCCTCCCAGCCCCTGCAGGACCCGCTTCATTGCCGATCGCCGGATTGGCCATCCGCCGCCCGATCCCGCGCCCGTCCCGCCGCCCGATCCTGTGCCTGTTCCCGCGCCCGATCCTGTGCCTGCGCCCGATCCCGTTCCTGCGAAAACCCGACCATCTCGCGCACCACATATAACGGTCGGCGCTGAACTTCGCTGTAGATACGCCCCACATACTGGCCGATGATCCCCAGCGATACCAGCTGCACCCCGCCCAGCAGCAGAATGGCGATGAAAAGCAGGGTCCATCCCTCGACCCAGACCGAGGTAAAGATGCGCAGCACCAGCGCATAGACGATCCCGAGCACCGCCAGCCCGGTCACCAGCAGCCCCAGCACGATGGAGAGCTTCAGCGGCTTGGTCGAGAAGGAAAACAGACCGTCGAACGCGAAGCCGACCATCTTGCGCAGGGTGTATTTCGTTTCGCCGGCAAAGCGCTCGGGCCGGTCATAGGGCACCGAGGTCTGGCGAAATCCGGTCCAGGCCACCATGCCGCGCAGGAAACGGTGCCGCTCGGGCATGTTTTTCAGCACTTCCACGACCTGCCGGCTCATCAGCCGGAAGTCTCCCGCATCGGGCGGGATCGGGCAATCGGTGAGCGTGTTGAGCAGCGCGGCAAAGAGACGGGCCGAGACCCGCTTGAACCAGCTGTCGGCATCCCGCGTCGCCCTTGCACCGTAAACGATCTCGTAGCCCTCGCGCCAGCGGGCGATCATTTCCGCAACCACCTCGGGCGGGTCCTGCAAATCGCTGTCCATCAGCACCACGCCATCGCCCCGGGCGATGTCGATCCCCGCCGTCGCCGCGATCTGCTGGCCGAAATTGCGCGACAGGACCAGCGCCCGGACCCGCGCATCCCTCTGCGCCGCCCTTTCCAGTATTCGCCGGGTGCCATCGGCCGAACCGTCATCGACGAAGATGAATTCGAAGCCGCATTCGGGCACGCTCCGGGCGAGGGAGTCGAGCTTTTCCAGAAGTTCGGGAAGCACCTTTTCTTCGTTGTAACAAGGGACGATGATCGAAACGAGTTCCTGCATTCGGGTCTTGTCGGGGCGCAAGATCACGCATGTTTCGGATTGCCCTTCCGCCCTGCCCCGCCGCTGGCGCCAGCACCGGCGCCGGCCCGGCGGGAAACATGCCCGTCACACTCCGCCCTGCTCCCATTGGCTGTTGAGCGACATCCTGCCTGCATGGGCCATTCCCCGGCAAAAAGCAAGGGCGAGCGGGCAGGTCGGTGCAACCGGCTGGAGCGCCGTCCATGATTTCCGAGCCGGGCTCGGCGCCCCAGCATCCTGTTTTGCGCGCAATTCGTTCCGAAGACAGCTTCCCGCTTTTCGGGTTGCGCTCTATCGGCCCAAGGCCCTGCCCGCATCCAGCGGATGCCGGCGCGCGCGCCAGGCTATTCGTTGGCGCAGGACAGGCCGGTCCAGCACAGCTGCGGGGCAAAGCGGGGCCGGGTCATGGTGATGTCGCGGATCGTGCGCGCGCCCACCCCGGTCAGGACCGGGTTGATCTTCGGCTGGTATTGCATCTCGGTCTCGACCATGATCACCCGGTCGCCCTCGGCGATCAGGGGGATGACGTCGCGGTAGTCGTTATTGACCTCCCGATTGGTCAGCCGGTGCTTGCCATCGGTGGCGCGCGACCAGTCGCGCTTGAGCACCCGGCGATCCGGGTCGGTGCAGCGGCGCGTGCAGCGCACCGGGGTCACCCGGATCCAGGCATCGTCCCCGCCCCTTGTCAGATAGGCATAGATATCCCCGGCGCCGTTCAGATAGCTGGTGTCGATCGGATTGGTCTCGCGCGACAGCAGGTCGGCGACGGCGTAGTTGCCTTTGATCGCCAGCGAGCGGGTATGGTAAACATCGTAAAAGGCATACATGGCGGTAAAGGCCCAGAGCAGGAACGGCATGACCAGCACCGCCTCGACCGAGACGGTCGCTTGTTCGCGGCGCAGGAAGTCGCCGGCCAGGCGCCGGGCGGCGCCGAGGAAGGCGCCGAGGGCGGTGCCGGGAGCGGCCCCGAAAGCAGCCCCGGGAGCGGCCCCGAAAGCAGTACTGCGCAGGAACGGTCTCATCTCACGCCCCCTCACGGCTCGTTCACGAAGGTTGACGCCGCGACCAGGGCGTAGCCGCCGCTGTCGTCCAGCGGCATGTCCAGCACCAGCGGCGTGGTTTCGAAAAACGGGTCGGTGATCATGCAGACGCGCACCAGCATCAGCTCGTTCTGGGTGCCGAAGCTGAAATCCACTGCCGGGTCGATATCCGCATCCCGGTTCACGCAGGTATATTGCGGATCCGGCAGATCCCAGCTGCTGGTGGAGATCGGCACCAGTTCGACGGTCAGCGAAGAGGTGCAGTCGCTGAGCACCAGGGCGTCGTTGCAGATGCGCCGGCGCAACTCGTCGCTGGTGGCCGGGCTGAGCGTGCCCAGGCGCAGGGTGCGCACATTGATATCCACCGCCCGCTCCAGCAGCACCGTGCGCATCAGATAGACGCCCACCTCGACCGAGGACAGGAACAGGAACATGATCAGCGGAAAGAACAGCACGAACTCGATCGTCGCCGAGCCCTCTTCGCGCCGCAGCCAGCGTCGCAGCCGCGCCCGGCGCGCGCCGGAAAGGAGGATATGCCGGATCTGGCGGCGCATGTCAGTTGACCAGCCTCAGGGCGGAAATCTGCCGGGCGATGGCGGCGAAGGCGTCGGTCAGGTCGGCGCCGTCCACGTCGAAGTAATGGGCCGCGGAGGAAGCGCAGGACTGCATCACCGCCGCCGAGGCGGAGGTGACCTCGAAGCCGATCGTGTAGACGGTGATATTGTGATCCTTGGCGGCCGAGCAGATCGCGTCGAGCTGCGCATCCTTGGTGGAATTGCCATTGTAGGAGACCGGCGTGTCCAGCCACCAGAACTGTTCATACCAGTCGATGGTGTAATTCGCCCACAGGTCCGGGAAGCTGTATTCCACCGCGCTGCCGGGCTCGCTCGACCACGAGCAGGACCACCACCACCAGCCGTAACAGGAATAGGAAGAGCCGGACCCATAGGGGTGGTCATGCCAGTCGCCGTCATAGGTCCAGTAGAACATGTCCGTGGAGGGGCGATAGACCGACACGCGGTCGGGATAGACGGTATTGTAATAGACCCCGCTGGGTCCGCTGCGATAGCCGTCCCTGAGGTAATACTGGGTGGTGTTGACCCCGTCGGTCATCAGCACGATCACCTTCTTGATGCCGTTTTCGCTGTAGGAATAGGGACGGTCGTCAAATGCCTGATCGACCTCGCCCGCATCCACCAGCCCTTGAATGACCGGCTGAAAGGACGGGTCGAGGAAGCCCGCGCCCCATTTCATGCCGAGGTCGATCGAGGTATTGCCGCTGGCCTGCAGGTCGATGATCGAATCGCGCAGGTCCTGGGGGTCGTTTTCCATCGGCAGGATCCTGCGCCAGGCATCGGTGGAGCATTCCCACCAGGTCGGGCTGCTCCAATTATAGGCATCGAAATGCCCGGTGCGCTTGTAAAGCGTTTCGGGGTCGATCGACACTTCTTCGAAATCCTCCGCATCGAAGGTGATGCAGGAAGAATATTCGTGCTCTTCGGTGACCGTGAGCTGGTCCAGCACGGTTTCGCCCGCCAGCACCTGCTGGGCATAGGGGACCAGGGTCATCGACACCGTGTCGGGCTCCACCGTGCAATCGGTGGTGGCATCGGGGTCCGAAGGGTCGCACATCAGGATATTGACGAACTGGATCGCGGCCATGCGCAGCAGGTTGATCTTGCTGTCCCCGCCGCTGTAGCTCCACCAGCCCATGGAGCCCGACACGTCCACCACCAGCGACACCTCTGTGCGGGTGGCGCTTTCTTCGGCGGTGCCGGCGGCGGGGGTCTGCAGGTCGGTGATCCCGAGCATCCGCATGAAGGTCGTGGGCATGTCCATCCTGGCCGTGGCCGAGACTTCGCGCGAGGTCAGGCTGCTGCTGGCGGTGATGTCATCGGCGCCGATATAGGCGCCCAGATCGGCCCGGTCGAAGTAATCCAGCACCACCTCTTCGGGTTCGAGTTCCTGGTTGAGGCTGGCCGCCGCCAGCACCGCGCGATCCAGCGTGCTCTGCAGACGCGCGCGGTGGGTTTCGTAGCGCACCAGGTCCATGGCCATCCCGCCCACCAGCAGCATGACCACGAACATGAACAATGCGAAGATCACCAGCGAGCCGCTTTCATCCCGGCAAAGGCCGCCAATCGCGCGCTCTTCGCGCAGGCGGGGCACGGCATTTGCCCGCGGCTGCCGTTTCTGCCTGTCCGCATGTTCCTGCATGTCCACCATTCCCCTACTCCGACTCGGGCACCCCAACAGCGCGACAAGACTTCATTCCTGTGGCGGAAATAGGGCAGAAGATCGTCTTTCATGGCCATTTTTCGGTTGTTTTTCAGAAATCGTTTTCCTCTCATGCGCCATGCCCGTCTATTGCGGCGATTGTTTCCGGCAAGAAAGACACGGCTGGCGAATTTTCTTGTGCGGCGTTAACCAAAACGGCATATGCTGCGCGATATTGTCGCACCCATGATTCCCATGGCAAAAGGAGCCGAGAGGCCGATGTCCGCACCCAGAGAACCGAGCTTTCGCGAATCCGTCGATCTGATGTTCAACCGCGCGGTGAACGTCATGGACCTGCCGCCGGGGCTCGAGGAAAAGATCCGCGTCTGCAATGCCACCTATATCGTGCGCTTCGGCGTGCGCCTGCGCGGCGAGGTGCAGACCTTTGTCGGCTACCGCTCGGTGCATTCGGAGCACATGGAGCCGGTCAAGGGCGGCATCCGCTACGCGCTGGGCGTGAACCAGGACGAGGTCGAGGCGCTGGCCGCGCTGATGACCTACAAATGCGCCCTGGTCGAGGCGCCCTTCGGCGGCTCCAAGGGGGGGCTTTGCATCGACCCGCGCCAGTATGACGAATACGAGCTCGAGATGATCACCCGCCGCTTCGCCTACGAGCTGGCCAAGCGCGACCTGATCAACCCGTCGCAGAACGTCCCGGCGCCGGACATGGGCACCGGCGAGCGCGAAATGGCCTGGATCGCCGACCAGTATGCGCGCATGAACACCACCGACATCAATGCCCGCGCCTGCGTCACCGGCAAGCCCGCCCATGCCGGCGGCATCCAGGGCCGGGTCGAGGCCACCGGGCGCGGGGTGCAATACGCGCTGCGCGAATTCTTCCGCCACCCCGAGGACGTGGCCGCTTCCGGCCTCTCCGGCGGCCTCGAGGGCAAGCGCATCGTCGTGCAGGGGCTCGGCAATGTGGGCTATCACGCGGCCAGGTTTCTCTGCGCCGAGGACGGCGCGCGCATCACCGCCATCATCGAGCGCGACGGCGCGCTGGTGGACGAGGACGGCCTCGACGTGGAGGCGGTGCATCGCTGGATCGTGCGCCATGGCGGGGTCAGGGGCTATGCCGACGGCACCTATGTGGAAAAGGGCGCTTCGGTGCTCGAGCATGACTGCGACATCCTGATCCCGGCGGCGCTGGAAGGGGTGATCAATCTCGCCAACGCCGCCCGCATCAAGGCGCCGCTGATCATCGAGGCCGCCAATGGCCCGGTCACCGCCGGGGCCGACGAGATCCTCAACGATAAGGGCACCGTCATCATCCCCGACATGTATGCCAATGCCGGCGGCGTCACGGTGAGCTATTTCGAATGGGTCAAGAATCTCAGCCATATCCGCTTCGGCCGGATGCAGCGCCGCCAGGAAGAGGCGCGCCACCAGCTGGTGGTGAACGAGCTCGAGCGGCTCGACCGCTACCTGGGCGATGCCTGGTCCATGTCCCCGGATTTCAAGGAGAAATACCTGCGCGGCGCCGACGAGCTGGAACTGGTGCGCTCGGGGCTCGACGACACCATGCGCACCGCCTACCAGGCCATGCGCGAAGTCTGGCACAGCCGCGACGACGTGACCAATCTGCGCATGGCCGCCTATGTCGTGGCCATTGAGCGCGTCGCCAAGAGCTACCAGGCCAAGGGGTTGTAAGCCAGGGGCAGGACGATGATGAGGAGGAGGAAGGGCCGGAGGGGCTGGAGGCGCGCAGGGATGCCCGGCCGGCCCCAGCCCACGTTCCTGTCCCCGTTCCAGTCCCCGTCCCTGTCCCGGTTTCTGCCCCCGCCCTTGCCCTGCTCTTGCCCGCCTTGGCCACAGGCCGCTCACTGGCGCAGGCGGATGGCCTCGGCCGCGTCCTCGATCGCCCAGTATTCGAGCGCGTCGCGGATGCCTTCGGCCACGGCGCGCCGCCAGGCCGCATCGGCAAGGTTGGCCCGGTCGCGCTCCGAGGACAGAAACCCCAGCTCGATCAGCACCGAGGGGATGTCCGGGGCCTTGAGCACGGAGAAACCTGCCGACAGGCGCGCATTCCTGCGGGTGGCGCCGGTGGCGGCATAGATGCCCTCGATCAGCGCATCGGCCAGGCGCTCGGAGCGCGGCACGGTCTCGCGCCGGGCCAGGTCCATCAGCACCAGCGCCACGCTGTCGCTCTGGGCCGAGAGGTCCACCCCGGCCAGCAGGTCGCCCCGATCATGGCGCTCGGCCAGCTTCTCGCTGGCCAGGTCGCTGGCCTCTTCGGAAAGCGTATAGACCGCCGCGCCGCTCGCGCGCCCGCGGCTGAGCGCGTCCGCATGCAGCGAGATCAGCACATCGGCGCCCGCCCGCCGCGCCAGCGTCACCCGCATCTCCAGCGGCACGAACACATCGTCCTCGCGCGTCAGCACCACCTTGAAATCGCCCTCGCGCAGCAGCATTTCGCGAAGCTCGCGGGCAAATTGCAGCACCAGGTCCGCCTCGCGGATGCCGGCGCGCTCGGCCCCCGGGTCGATCCCGCCATGGCCGGGATCGAGCACCACCACCAGCGGCCGGTCCCCGGTCTGGCGCTTGCGGGGGGGCAGGTTCGCCGTGGCATTCGGCAGCGAAAACAAGGCGTTGGGCGGCGCTCCGGCAGTATCGGCAAAGGCTTCGGGGCTGCTCTTTTCCAGCCGCAGCCGCAGCCGGGCACTACCATCGGCAAGGGTCTGCATCGCCGCGCTCTCGACCGTATAGGGCGCGGCAAGCTCCAGCACCAGCCGGCTCCAGCCGGGGCGCAACAGCCCCGCGCGCGCCGCCACCACCGCATCGGAGCCCGCCGCCAGCGCCGCGCCGTCAAAGCCGCGCCAGTCCAGCTCGGAAAAGTCCAGCACCAGCCGGCGCGGCGCCTCCAGCGTGAACACCCGCCAGGGCACCGCCCGGCTCAGGCCGATCTCGAGGCCGAGCCCGCCCCAGCCCTGCGACAGCCGCACGCCCCCGCCGCTCAGGCGCGCCAGCGCGCTCAGTTCGCGCGCACCGGCCGCTTCCTGGGCGCCGGCCGGGAGCAACGCGCCCAGCAGCGCCAGCACGGCGGCAAGCCACAGCGCCCGCGGCCAGGGCACGCCCGCAGCCTCAGCCTTCCTGCGCCTTGCGCGCATCGGC
>JALWTH010000311.1 GCA_027082975.1 Paracoccaceae bacterium
TTCGACGACGACAAGCTCAGGGAAGAATGCGGCGTCTTCGGCGTGATCGGCCCCGAGGAGGCGGCCAATTTCGTGGCGCTGGGCCTGCACGCGCTCCAGCACCGCGGCCAGGAGGCGGGCGGCATCGTCTCCTACGACGCCGAGGCGGGGTTCAACTCGGCGCGGCGCTTCGGCTATGTGCGCGACAATTTCACCCGGCAGAGCCTGATGCGGACGCTTCCGGGGCGGCTCGCGATCGGCCATGTGCGCTACTCCACCGCCGGCAAGAAGGGCGCGGCGATCCGCGACGTGCAGCCCTTCTTCGGCGAGTTTTCGCTGGGCGGCGCGGCGATTGCCCATAACGGCAACATCACCAATGCCGAGGCGATCCGGCGCGAACTGATCGAGCATGGCTCGATCTTCCAGAGTTCGAGCGACAGCGAATGCATCATCCACCTGATGGCCCGCTCCTTCCAGCGCACCATCCCCGCGCGCATGGAAGATGCGCTCAGGCGCGTCGAGGGCGCCTTTTCCATCGTCGCCATGACCCGCACCAAGCTGATCGGCGTGCGCGATCCGCTCGGCGTGCGCCCGCTGGTGATCGGAAGGCTTGGCGATGACGGCTGGGTGCTCGCCAGCGAAACCTGCGCGCTCGACATCATCGGCGCCGAGCTGCTGCGCGAGGTCGAGCCCGGCGAAATGGTGGTGATCACCGCCGAGGGGGGCATTGATTCGCGCCACCCGTTCCGCCCGCAAAGCCCCCGCTTCTGCATCTTCGAGCATGTCTATTTCTCGCGCCCCGACAGCATCATCGGCGGGCGCAGCGTCTACGAGACCCGCCGCCAGATCGGCGTGGAGCTCGCCCGCGAAGCGCCGGTCGAGGCCGATCTGGTCTGCCCGGTGCCCGACAGCGGCACCCCGGCGGCAATCGGCTTTGCCCATCAGAGCGGCATCCCCTACGGCATGGGCATCGTGCGCAATCAATATATGGGCCGCACCTTCATCGAGCCCACCGAGCAGATCCGCAACATGGGCGTGCGCCTCAAGCTCAACGTCAACCGCGCCCTGATCCGCGAAAAGCGCGTGGTGCTGGTGGATGACAGCGTGGTGCGCGGCACCACCTCGCGCAAGATCAAGGAAATGATCCTGGATGCCGGCGCGGCCGAGGTGCATTTTCGCATCGCTTCCCCGCCCACCATGTGGCCCTGCTTTTACGGCGTCGATACGCCCGAGCGCGAAAAGCTCCTGGCCGCGCGCATGAGCGAGGAGGAAATGCGCGCCCACCTCGCCGTGGACAGCCTGCGCTTCATCTCGCTCGACGGGCTCTACCGCGCCGTGGGCGAGGCCGAGGGGCGCAACCCGGACCGCCCCCAATATTGCGACGCCTGCTTCTCGGGCCAGTACCCGGTCGCCCCCAGCGACATGATCGAAAAGGGCTTTGAGGTGGCGGCGGCCGAGTGAGCAAATGAAAGAACAAGTCCATGCGCCTGATATCGCTCGCCTTTCTGCTTGCATTCCCGCCCGGCATCCTGAGTGCACAGGATAGCGACCAGCCCGATCTCGTCTACGCCACCCGGCTGTTCGACACCGTCCTCACCTATGCGCCGCCGCCCTGGGTCACCACGCGAGAGGAGGCCGGAAATGTCGAAACCTTCCGCAATCAGGCCAAGACCGAAAACGGCACAGATTTTTTCATAATGGAATTCATCCCCAAGGGCGAAAGCTTCGACGATTGGCACCAGCTTTATGCGATCTATGCCGAAACCCCGCTGGAAGGCTCGCTCGAGGGCTACCGCAACGGCCAGATTCAGATCTATCTGAACGCCTGCACCGATACCACATGGCAGATCTCGGACCCCATGCCGGGAACCGCAACCCTGTTCATCATCTACCGCCCCAGCTACACGGAGCGCCCCGAACAGGGCGAAGTGGCGATCTTTTCCATGATGCGCGCGGGCAAGACGCTGGTGAAGAATTACTATCACATGCGCCTGCCTGCCTTCAGTGTGGAAGCGCTGACCGGGCCGGAGGAGAACTGGCCGGTTGACAGGGCCACGCTGGGCAACGCCATTTCCCGCATCGCGGCAGCGCGGCTGAGCACAGCCGAACAGGAGTGACGCGGCCGGGCGCCTGCCCGCTCGAGCCGGCACATGAAAAGGCCGCCCGATGGGGCGGCCGGTCTCATGCTTGCGATGGCGTCAGTTGCTCGCGCCCGAAGCCTTGCGCGGCTCGCCGAAAACCCGCGGATTGATCGGCCCCGGCCCGGCCAGCAGCGCAACCCAGGATTCCAGCCCGCCATGCGAGGCGCAAAAGGCCGCCGCGCCGGTGGAAGGCCCCTGGCCCAGCGTACCGTCCTTGCACTTGGCGATGCCGTTGTCGGCCCAGGCCGCCCCGCTGCCGGCCAGCACCAGCCCGAGGCCCAGAATGGCGGCTTTCGAGAGGGATACGCGTTTCATCTCTGTCTCCTATGCGTTGATTGATGACGCAAAAATATTTCGTGCAATCGGGATGTTATTCCATATCATCCGGGACCGGAGACGATGTTATCCGCTAACCGGGCGAAACCCGGCGCGCACCCGCCCGCGCCCGGGCCAGACAAGGAGCAGACAGGCCATGCACCCCAGCACCCACTTCACCCACGCAATCTGCCGCACCCCTCCCGCAAGCGCGGTCAGGGGCCTGCGCGCGGTCGATACCGGGGCGCCGGACATCGCCCTTCTGCGCGCCGATCACGAAGCCTATGTCGCGGCCCTGCGCGCGACCGGGGCGCGTGTGGAAGTGCTGGCGCCGGCGGAAGATTTCCCCGACAGCCTGTTTGTCGAGGACACCGCCCTTTGCCTGCCCCAAGGCGCGGTGATCCTCACTCCCGGCGCGCCGAGCCGGCGCGGCGAGGCGGAACTGATGGCGCCGGTACTCGAGCGCTTCTATGGCGAAGTCACCCCCCTGCCCCGGGGCCATGTGGAGGGCGGCGACGTGCTGGTGACGGGGCGCGAGATCCTCGCCGGCCTCTCGGCGCGCACCGACCGCGCCGGCGTGCTGGCGCTGGCCGAGATCGTGAGCGGCTGGGGCTACACCCTGCGCGCGGCCGAGACACCCCCCGACGTGCTGCATTTCAAGACCGCCTGTTCGCTGCTCGCCCCCGAAACGCTGCTCGCCACAAGGCAGCTGGCGGCGACGGGCTGCCTTGCCGGCTACGAGGTGCTGGAAGTGCCCGCGGGCGAGGAGGCGGCGGCCAATGCGATCCGTTTCAACGACGCGGTTATCCTGCCCGCGGGCTTTCCGCGGACGGCGGAAATGCTCGACAAGGCAGGCTACACGGTGGCCGAGATCGGCAATGAACAGGCCGCGAAGCTCGATGGCGGCATGTCCTGCCTGTCGCTGCGCTTCAGCCCTCCGGCCGGGTAATTGCCCCTGCGGGGCTTGCCC
>JALWTH010000312.1 GCA_027082975.1 Paracoccaceae bacterium
GCGCCTTGCAGGCCTGCGAGTTCGACTATTCCGGCGCCCAGGCCTGCAAGGCGCTCAGCGAAGAGGGCTACCGGGTGATCCTGGTCAATTCCAACCCGGCCACGATCATGACCGACCCGGAGCTTGCCGACGCCACCTATATCGAGCCGATCACCGCCGACGTGGTGGCGCGCATCATCGAGAAGGAGCGCCCGGACGCGCTCCTGCCGACCATGGGCGGGCAGACCGGGCTCAACACCGCGCTCGAGCTCGACGCGCGCGGGGTGCTCGAGAAATTCGGGGTGGAGCTCATCGGCGCCCGGCGCGAGGCGATCGAAAAGGCCGAGGACCGCGCCCTTTTCCGCGCCGCGATGGAGCGGCTGGGGATCGAGAACCCGCGCTCTTCCATCGCCTCGAGCATGGACGAGGCCATGGCCGCGCTCGAAACCGTCGGCCTGCCGGCGATCATCCGCCCCGCCTTCACCCTTGGCGGCACCGGCGGCGGGGTGGCCTATAACCGCGAGGAATACGAGCATTTCTGCCGCACGGGGCTCGATGCCTCCCCGGTGAGCCAGATCCTGATCGACGAAAGCCTGCTGGGCTGGAAGGAATACGAGATGGAGGTGATCCGCGACATGGCGGACAATGCCATCATCGTCTGCTCGATCGAGAATATCGACCCGATGGGCGTGCATACCGGCGACAGCGTGACGGTGGCGCCGGCGCTGACGCTGACCGACAAGGAATACCAGCTGATGCGCACCCATTCCATCAACGTGCTGCGCGAAATCGGGGTCGAGACCGGCGGCAGCAACGTGCAATGGGCGGTCAACCCGGCCGACGGGCGCATGGTGGTGATCGAGATGAATCCGCGCGTCTCGCGCTCCTCGGCGCTCGCCTCCAAGGCCACCGGCTTTCCCATCGCCAAGGTCGCCGCCAAGCTCGCCGTGGGCTATACGCTCGATGAACTCGACAACGACATCACCCGCGTCACGCCCGCGAGCTTCGAGCCCTCCATCGACTACGTTGTCACCAAGATCCCGCGCTTTGCCTTCGAGAAGTTTCCCGGCGCCGAGCCCGTGCTTTCCACCGCCATGAAAAGCGTGGGCGAGGTCATGGCGATCGGCCGCAGCTTCCACGAAAGCCTGCAAAAGGCGCTCGCCAGCATGGAAAACGGCCTCACCGGCCTTGACGAAATCGACATCCCCGGCGCCCCCGACCGCGCCGCGCTCACCAAGGCGCTCGCCGTGCAATCGCCCGACCGCATCCGCATCATCGCGCAAGCCATGCGCCACGGCATGAGCGATGACGACATCCACGCCATCACCCGGTTCGACCCGTGGTTCCTCGCCCGCATCCGCGAGATCGTCGCCGCCGAAGAGGGCGTGAAGGAAGCCGGCCTTCCGACCGATGAAGCGGGCCTGCGCGCGCTCAAGATGATGGGCTTTACCGACGCCCGCCTCGCCACCCTCACCGGCCAGAGCGAAGAGGCGATCCGCCGCGCCCGCCTCGCGCTCGGCGTCACCGCCGCCTTCAAGCGCATCGACACCTGCGCCGCCGAGTTCGAGGCCCAGACGCCCTACATGTATTCCACCTACGAAGCGCCGATGATGGGCGAGGTCGAATGCGAATCCCGCCCCAGCGCGCGCAGCAAGGTGGTGATCCTCGGCGGCGGGCCGAACCGGATCGGCCAGGGGATCGAGTTCGACTATTGCTGCTGCCACGCCTGCTTCGCGCTCACCGATCAGGGCTACGAGACCATCATGGTCAATTGCAACCCGGAGACGGTCTCGACCGATTACGATACCTCCGACCGGCTCTATTTCGAGCCGCTCACCTTCGAGCATGTGATGGAGATCCTGCGCGCCGAGCAGCAGGCGGGCCGCCTGCACGGGGTGATCGTGCAATTCGGCGGCCAGACCCCGCTGAAGCTCGCCAATGCGCTCGAGGAAGCGGGCATCCCGATCCTCGGCACCACGCCGGACGCCATCGACCTCGCCGAGGACCGCGAGCGCTTCCAGGCGCTGGTCAATAGACTGGGGCTCAGGCAGCCCAGGAACGGCATCGCCTCCACGGACGAAGAAGCCCTTGAAATCGCCGAAGAAATCGGCTTCCCGCTGGTGGTGCGCCCGTCCTATGTGCTGGGCGGGCGGGCGATGGAGATCGTGCGCGACATGGAAGGCCTCGCCCGCTACATCTGCGAGGCGGTAGTGGTCTCGGGCGCGAGCCCCGTGCTGCTCGACAGCTACCTTGCCGGCGCCACCGAGGTGGATGTGGACGCGCTTTGCGATGGTGAGCAGGTCCATGTGGCCGGCATCCTCCAGCATATCGAGGAGGCGGGCGTGCATTCGGGCGACAGCGCCTGCAGCTTGCCGCCCTACAGCTTGCCCGAAGAGATCGTCGCCGAACTCAAGCGCCAGACCGAGGCGCTGGCGCTGGCGCTCGGCGTGGTCGGGCTGATGAACGTGCAATTCGCGGTCAAGGCCAATGAACAGGGCAGGCAAGAGATCTACCTGATCGAGGTCAACCCGCGCGCCAGCCGCACCGTGCCCTTCGTCGCCAAGGCCACCGACAGCGCCATTGCCTCCATCGCCGCGCGCCTGATGGCGGGCGAAAAGCTCTCGGACTTCGCCCATCGTGGCCCCTATCCGGCCGATGCCGAGCCCGGCACCCTGCCCATGGCCGACCAGATGAGCCTCGCCGACCCGGACATGCCGTGGTTTTCGGTCAAGGAAGCGGTGCTGCCGTTCAATCGCTTCCCCGGAGTCGATACCCTGCTGGGGCCGGAAATGCGCTCGACCGGCGAGGTGATGGGCTGGGACCTCACCTTCCCCCGCGCCTTCCTCAAGGCGCAGATGGGCGCCGGGGTGGAGCTGCCCGAAAGCGGCGCGGCCTTCCTCTCGATCAAGGACGAAGACAAGGGGCGGATGCTGCTGGAAGTGGCGAAATCCCTGCAAGATCAGGGCTTTGAACTGCTGGCCACCAGCGGCACGCAAGCCTATCTCGCCGCAAACGGCATCGAAAGCCGGCGCGTCAACAAGGGCTATGAGGGCGGGCGCACCATCGTTGACATGATCAAGGATGGCGAAGTGGCGCTGGTGATGAACAGCACCGAGGGCAAGCAGGCGATCGAGGACAGCCGCGCCATGCGCGCCGCCGCCCTCGCCGAAAAGGTGCCCTATTTCACCACCCTCGCCGCCTCCCACGCCGCCGCCCTGGCCATGCAGGCCCGCGCCGAAGGCACGCTGGAAGTGCGCGCCCTGCAAGGGGGCTGAGCCCCTTTCATCTTTCCCGAAGGGTCTATTCCAGTTGAGGTGTCCTGAGCCCATGCCAAGGTATTCATATGGCTCAGAAAAACCGCTATCTGTTTCGGGGGAGAATTTCCGAGCGGGAATTCCGCGATATCCTGCGCCTTTTCGC
>JALWTH010000313.1 GCA_027082975.1 Paracoccaceae bacterium
GTGTGGGGGGACAGCGTCCCCCCACCCGGTCGCCGGGCACAAGCCCGGCGAAATCACTCAACCGTCATTGATGCGGGTTCCCCCCCGTTGCCATCATCCAGTGATGCGTCTGATGGTGCATCCCCGAGGTGAGGATGCCGAAGAATCCCAGCGCGTGCAGCCTGGCCATATCCGCCTCGGGCACCGTCACTTCCAGCACCGCGCCGCTCTCGGTGGGCTCGGCCATGTAGGACCAACCATCCTTGCCCTCCATCACGCCCGCATGGGCCACCACCATGCGCTGGATCGAGCCCACCACCTGCCCTTCGCCGCTGATCACGTAACGCTCGCCAAAGTCGGTCGCCTCGCGCGTGACACTGGCCCAGGTCATCACCATGTCCATATCCACCAGATGCGCGCGCAGGGCGTCGATATCCACATGCTCCCAGTCGGTATTCGGGTCGGCTTCGAGCAGCGCCACGATCTCGCCAATGGCGGCAAAGGCGCCCTGCCCCGGCTCGGTGGGCATGGCCGAGACCGTCGCCCCACCCATCATCGCCTCGTGGTTCATGGCGCTGTGGTCCATCGCCGAATGGTCCATCATCCCGCCCTGGGCCGGCATCGGCTCCGGCGCGCCGCTTTGCTGGGCGCTGAGCGGGCCGGCAAGGGCGCTGGCGGCGAGGGCGGCGGCAAATAGCGTGTGTTTCATGGTTTCTCCTGTCATTTCCATGTCGTCCATGTCGCTGATGCCCCTGCTTGCCCTTTTCCGGCGTACCGTGACATGATAGCGATCATGCAGCCCGCGCTTTTTGACCTCCTCTCCCGCCTGCCGCACGAAAGCCTGCGCCTTTCGGCCGGCGAAATGCTGTTTCAGCAGCACGACCCGGTGCGGCGCGCCTTTGCGGTCAGCGAGGGGCTCGTGCATCTGCTGCGCCGGCAGGAGGACGGGGCCGAATTCCTGCTCCAGCGCGCGGGGCCGGGCGCTCTGGTGGCCGAAGCCTCGGTGCTCAGCGCCTGCTATCACTGCACCGCCGAAGCGGCCGAGGACAGCCGGCTGACCAGCTGGGCGCTCGCGGATATCCGCGCCCTGCTCGAGCGCGACGGCACCGCCGCGCTCGCCTTTGCCGCGCATCTGGCCGCAGAGGTGCGCAGCGCCCGCCTGCGCGCCGAGATCGTCTCGCTCCGGCGCGTCGCCGACCGGCTCGACGCCTGGCTTGCCTGGCACGAAGAGGGCCTGCCCGACAAGGGCGCCTGGCACCATGTGGCGCGCGAAATCTCGGTCTCCCCCGAGGCGCTCTATCGCGAAATCGCCCGCCGCCGGCGCATGGGGAATACGGGGCGCGGCCCGTGAGCGCGCTTTCCATCGACAACCGCAGCGCGCGGCGCCTATGGCTGGCGGTCAACGGCCTCACCGGCCCGCGCCCGCGGAGCCTGCCGGCCGCCATCGACGCGCTGGGTTTCGTGCAGATCGACACGATCCGCAACGTGGTACGCGCCCATGACCATATCCTGTGGAGCCGCCTGCCCCGCTACCGCGAAGGCGAGGTCTGGCGTCACCTGAAGAGCCGCGCCTTGTTCGAGCATTTCACCCATGACGCCAGCCTCCTGCCCGCCTGGCTGCTGCCGCTCTGGCACGGCCAGTTCGCGCGCCTTGGCGAGAGGGCGGCGCGCGGGGCGTGGTATCAGTCCGGGCTGGGCCAGGCCGAAATCGCCGCCATCCGCGCCCGTATCAGGGACGAGGGCCCGCTCCCGAGCCGCGCCTTCGACACCTGCATAACCGGCCCGCGCGAAATGTGGGCCCGCCCGCCGCACAAGAAGGCGCTGGAGCAGATGTGGTATGCGGGCGAGCTGGCTACCGCCTACCGGGAGAATTTCGAGAAATTCTATGACCTTGGCGAGCGCGTCTTTCCCGCCTGCGACCCCGACCCGCAAGCGCATGGGCGCCTGAACCACGCAGCCCTTGCCCGGCTGGGCGTGGCCGATGCGGGCGAGATTCAGCGCTTCTGGGGGGCGGTGCCCAATGCGGCGGTGCGCGCCTGGATCGGCGGCGAAAGGCGGCTTGTCCCGGTCGAGATCGGGACTGCCGGGGGTGGCGCAAAAGCCGCCTGGGCGCCCGCCGATATCGAGGCGCGTCTGGCCGCGCTGCCCGCCCCCGGCACCCGGATGCGCCTGATCAATCCCTTTGACCCGGCGGTGCGTGACCGCGTGCGGCTTTCGCGCCTGTTCGGCTTTGAATACCGCAACGAGATGTTCGTGCCAAAGGCCCGGCGGCGCTGGGGCTATTACGTCTATCCGCTGCTGGAGGGGCTGCGATTCGTCGGGCGGGTGGAGCTGAAGGCCGACCGCCGGGCAGGCGCCTTGCGCGTCACCGGCTTCTGGCCCGAGCCCGGCGTGAAATGGCCCGCGCGCCGCCACGCGCGCCTGGCGGCAGAGCTTCGCCGCTTTGCCCGCCTCGGCGGGCTGGAGCGGGTCGAATGGGCGCTTGAACCGGGGCGCAATTAGGCCCAGACTGGCCGCGGACAAACAGGGAGGCCAGGAGGCCAGGATGCGGCTCGAAGGGAAAACGGCTCTGGTCACCGGCGGCGGCTCGGGCTTTGGCGCCGGAATTGCGCGCAAGTTCGCCGCCGAGGGGGCGCGCGTCTTCGTGGCCGATATCAATACCGACGCGGCCGGCGAAATCGCCGCCGAGGTCGGGGGCGAGGCGGTCACGGTGGATGTCTCGGACGCCACCAGCGTGAACGCCATGGCCGAGCGGGTGCTGGACCAGGGGCGGCTCGACATTCTCGTCAACAATGCCGGCATCACCCACCTGCCGGCGCCGCTGGAAGAGGTGAGCGAAGAGGATTTCGACCGGGTGCTGGCGGTAAACGTGAAGTCGGTCTTTCTGACCGCGCGCGCCTTCGTGCCGGCGATGAAGGCGGCCGGGTGCGGCGCGATCCTCAATGTCGCCTCCACCGCCGGGCTCAGCCCCCGGCCGAACCTGAACTGGTACAACGCCTCCAAGGGCTGGATGATCACCGCCACGAAAACCATGGCGGTGGAGCTGGCGCCCGCGGGCGTGCGGGTCAATGCCATCGCCCCGGTGGCCGGGGAAACGCCGCTCCTGAAAAGCTTCATGGGCGAGGACACGCCGGAGATACGGGCGAAATTCCTCGCCACGATCCCGCTGGGCCGCTTCTCGACCCCCGAGGACATGGGCAATGCGGCGGCGTTTCTGTGCTCGGACGAGGCCAGCATGGTGACCGGCGTGGTGCTGGAGGTGGACGGGGGGCGCTGCATCTGAGGGCGGCGGCGATTTTTCGCAGAAAAATCGGGCCTCCGGCGGGAGTATTTATCAGAAAGATGAAAGGGGGGACATGCGGCCGGGAGAGCGCAATCTGATAACCGATGTGGCCGGGCTTGTGGTGGGC
>JALWTH010000314.1 GCA_027082975.1 Paracoccaceae bacterium
ACCCTGCCCGGGCCGCCTGCTTGCGAACCTTGCGTCCGGGGCAATCTGCGGGGATCGGAAACAGGGATCGGAAACAACGGAGCCGGGGTGACCGCTGACATGTTCTCGCGCTGGCTGAAAAGACATCTGCCGAAGTCGCTCTACGGGCGGGCGGCGCTGATCCTGCTCTTGCCGATGGTGACGGTGCAGCTGGTGGTTTCGGTGATCTTCGTGCAGCGCCATTTCAACAACATCACCGAGCAGATGACCGGGCTTGCGGCGCGCGAACTGGTCCATCTGGTGGCCCAGGTCAATGCCGCGGACAGCGCCGAGCGCGCGGCTGAGCGCCTGGGCGAACTGGCGCCCGCCCTGCTGCTCGAGGCCGAACTGCCCGCTTCCGCCCCCGTCGCCGATGCCAAGGTCTGGAGCGATTTCACCGGCGGCCGGGTGATGCGCAGCCTGTATCGGCAGGTGCCGGGGCTGTCCGGGGTCGATCTGCGCGGGCCGGACGGGCGCGCGGGCCGGGTCGTGCTCGCGATCGACACGAGCTGGGGGCCGATGCGGGTTGCTTTCTCGCGCGACCGCCTGTCGGCGCAGAACCCGCACCAGTTGCTGGTCTACATGGTGTTCATCGGCGTCATAATGACCGTGATTGCCTATCTCTTCCTGCGCAACCAGCTGCGCCCGATCAAGCGTCTGGGGCGCGCGGCGGAGGCCTTTGGCCACGGGCAGGTGATCGACTACCATGTATCCGGGGCCACCGAGGTGCGCGCCGCCGGGCGGGCCTTTCTCGACATGCGCGCGCGCATCCTCGCCCAGAGCGAGAGCCGCCGGCTGATGCTGTCGGGGATCAGCCACGACCTGCGCACGCCGCTCACCCGCTTTCGCCTGGGGCTTTCGCTGATCGAGGAGAGCGAGGCGCGCGCCGCGCTGGAGCGGGATGTGGAGGAGATGGCGCGGCTGGTGGATGCCTTTCTGGGCTTTGCCCGCAGCGAGGCGCAGAACGGCGCGGCCGAAGAGCCCGCCGTGCCGGTGGAGCCGGCCGCCTTTCTGCGCGAGGTGGCGGCGCGGGCCGAACGGGCGGGGCAGAAGCTGCGCCTCGGCGCGCTCGGCGCGCATGAGCCCATCGCCCTGCGCCCGATGGCCATGGGCCGGGCGCTCGACAACCTGCTTGCCAATGCCGCCCGCTATGGCAGCGAGGCCCGGCTGAGCCTTGCGCGCGGGGAGGACGGAGGGGGCTGGCTCGCCTTCGTGGTCGAGGATGACGGGCCGGGCATCGCCGAATCCGACCGCGAACAGGCGCTCAAGCCCTTTGTGCGCCTCGACAGCGCGCGCAACCAGGACCGCGGCGCCGGAGTCGGCCTCGGGCTGGCCATTGCCGCCGATATCGCCCGCGCCCATGGCGGCCGGCTGGTGCTGGGGCAATCGCCCGATCTCGGCGGCCTGCGCGCGGAGTTGCGCCTGCCGCTGGCCGAGGGCGGCGCGGCGGACAGAGAGGAGGTACCATGAGCGACCACGACATGCCCGCCTATTTCCCCCCTGCCCTCGCCCGGGCCGCGCGCCGGATCGAGCTTGCCAGGGGCGCGGCGCTGTTTCGCGAGGGCGACCCGGTCGGCGGCATCTTCCTTGTGCTTTCGGGCGAGATCAAGGCGGTGCGCCACCTCGCCGACAGCGCCGAAGTGGTGATGATGCGCGCCGGCGCCGGCGAATTCTTCGCCGAGAGCGCCATCGCCGCGCCGCTCTATACCTGCGACGCGCTGGCGGTGAAGCCGTCGCGGCTGCTGTTCCTGCCCCGCGCGGCGCTGGATGCGGCGCTGCGGGAGGTGGCATTCGCCAGGGCCTTCTTCCTCGCCAGCGCCGCCAATGCGCGCCGCCAATGCTCGCGCTACGAGCGGGTGCGCCTGCGCTCGGCGCGCGCGCGCCTGCTGCACATGCTGGCCTGCGAGGGAAGCGCCGAGGGCGTGCTGGACTGGCCCGGACCGCTGAGCGAACTGGCGGTGGAGCTGGCGCTGGAGCCCGAAACCCTCTATCGCGTGCTGCGCGAACTGACACGCGAGGGGGTGATTGCCCGCGAAAAGCGCCGGATACGGCTCATTTCCTGATTGCGATCATGTTTTTTCCCGCCTCCCGCCGCTAGGCTGCGAAAACCGGAGACATAACCGGAAACATCGCAGATCAGGGAGAGACAAGATGAAAACCACCGCCAGAACCGGAACCGCCTTCCTCGCCGCAGGCATTGCCGCGCTCGCCCTCGGCGCGGGCATGGTGCGCGCGCAGGAGGAGATGAGCGACGACCGCGAATTGCTCACCACCGTATCGGACCATTGGCGCGCCCACCTGCTGCATGACATGCGCGCGGGGCTGTTCGTGCAGGTGCAGGATATCCTCGCCGCGCTGGCCGATGGCGACATGGCCACGGTCGAGGCGCTTGCCACCGAGCGCGGCAAGGCGCATTTCGCCAAGATGGACCCGGCGATGATGAAGGAATTGCCGCCGGAGATGAAGATGATGGGCAAGGCCATGCATCTGGCCTTTGACGACGTGGCGACCGCGGCGCGCGAGACCGGCGATCCGGCCAGGGTGGCGGGCGCGGTGAGCGACCTCATGGCCACCTGCACCGCCTGCCACATGACCTACAAGCTCAATCCGTAGGCCCCCAACCGATGGCCGCAGGCAGGCGCTTGCGGCCATCGCCCCGAACCGCCATGAGCCATGAAAGGAGCCCCAATGCGCCACTTGCCGACCCTGCTCGCCGCCCTCCTCGCCGCCCTCTTCGCCTTCGCCCTGCCCGCCGGCGCCCAGGACGCGCCTGCCTTTCTGGTCGAATCCGAGTGGCTCGAAGAGCATATCGACGACGAAAACCTGGTGGTGCTGGAGGTGCGCTACTATCCGCACCGCTATTTCACCATCGGCCATATCCCCGGCGCGGTGCAGGTGGCCCGCTTCATGGATCTGGGCGACAATGCGGGTGAGGGCACGCTGATGAAATTCCCGCCGCGCGAACAGTTTCAGGCCACCCTGCGCCGCTGGGGGGTGAACGATGATTCGACCCTCGTGCTTTACGACGACAGCGCCAGCGCGCTCGCTTCGCGCCTTTACTATCTGCTGGCGCTTTACGGCTTCGACATGGCGCAGGTGAAGATCCTCAATGGCGGCACCGTCGCCTGGCAGGCCTTCAACGACATGGTCAAGGAAGAGCCCCAGCCCGCGCCGGGCAACGTGACGCTGAAGGAAGCCAACCCGGACATGTTTGTCGAATGGACCGATGTCTATCGCAACGTGGTGGCGCGGCGCGAGTCGGGCATCGTGCTGATCGACGCGCGCCCGGAGCAGGGCTATACCGGCGAGGTGCTGACCCATGCGATCCGCGCGGGCCACATCCCCGGGGCGATCAATATCGTGAGCCTCGAGGGCACCACCCGCGACGGCGAACAGCTCTGGCTGCCGCTCGACGAGATTGCCCGGATGTATGCCGATGTGCCCAAGGACAAGACCATCTATCTCTATTGCCACGACGGCTTTCGCATGAGCCTCGGCTGGCTGCAGCTCACCGCGCTCGGCTACAAGGACGTGCGCCTGATGAATGGCGGCTGGGGGCTCTGGGGCAACAAGTTCTCGCTGCCGGTGGTGCTGGGGAGCGAGCCCTTTGACGACAATTTCAAGCTGTAGGAGCGAAGATGCCGCGCGCGATCCTCACCGTCGCAGGCCTGCTGCTCGCCTCCCCCGCCCTTGCGGGCACGCTGGAAGTGCAGCAGGTCACCGAGCACAGTTACGCCCTGGTCGGCCCGATGGGCCAGCGCAGCCCGGAGAATCTGGGCAACAACGCCACCTTCGGGGTGATCGTCACCCCGGCGGGCGTGGTGCTGGTCGATGCCGGCGGCTCCTGGCAGGGGGCGGCGGATATTGATGCCACCATCGACAGCATCACCGATCAGCCGGTGGTGGTGGTGATCAATAGTGGCGGGCAGGATCACCGCTGGCTCGGCAATGGCTACTGGAAGGCGCAGGGGGCACGGCTGATCGCCTCAGCGGCCGCGATCGAGGACCAGAAGGCGCGCGTTGACGAGCAGATGTTCCTGCTCGAGCGCTTCCTTGGCGATGCGCTGGCAGGAACCGCGCCGGTCTATGCCGAGGAGACCTTTGCCGACCAGATGACGCTTTCGCTCGGGGGGATGGAGATGCAGATCATCCATCCCGGCCCGGCCCATACGCCGGGCGACAGCTTCGTCTGGCTACCGGGCGAGCGGGTGGCCTTTGCCGGCGATATCGTCTTCAACGAGCGCATCCTCGGCGTGCAGCCCCATTCCGATGTCAGGAACTGGATCGCGAGTTTCGAGGCCATGGCCGCGCTCGGCCCCGAATGGGTGGTGCCCGGCCACGGCCATGCGGGCCCGCTTGCGCGCGCCATGCGCGACACCCACGACTACCTCGTCAACCTGCGCCAGCAGATCGGCGCGCTGATCGAGAATGGCGGCGATATCTATGCCTCGACCGCGATCGATCAGTCGGCCTTTGCCTATCTCGGGAATTTCAAGGTCTGGGCCGGCAAGAACGCCCAGCAGACTTATGAACAGATGGAGTGGGAATAGCCGCCGGGCGCTGAGCCGGGCGAGAGGGCGGAGGGGGGCCTTGCCCCCCGCGCCTGCGGCGCTCCCCCCAGGATATTTGTGAACAGAAGAAGAGGAGGGACGCGACCCCACGTCGCGCGCGCTTTGCTCTGGCCATTTGTCCGTGCGCGGGTTACGGGGGGGCATGAGCCGGCAAGCCTCCACAGATGCGCCCGGGGATGCGAAAGCGCACAGCCGCCGCAATGTCGCCATTCTGGTCATGGCGCAGGCCTTTCTGGGCGCGCAGATGCCGATCATCTTCACCATTGGCGGGCTGGCGGGCCAATCGCTGGCCAGCAATCGCTGCTTTGCCACCCTGCCGATTTCGCTGATCGTCATGGGCACGATGATCTGGGCCACGCCGATGGCGGCGGTGATGCAGAGATACGGCCGCCGGGCGGGCTTTCTGATCGGGGCGGCAGCGGGCGCAACCGGGGCGGCGATCGGCGCTTATGCGCTTTATATAGGCTCGTTTCCCCTCTTTCTGCTCGGCTCCTTCGTGACCGGGCTCTACCAGTCCGCCCATGGCTTTTACCGCTTTGCCGCCGCCGATGCGGTGGACGAAAGCTTCCGGCCCAAGGCGATCTCCTATGTCATGGCCGGCGGGCTGGCCGCGGCGATCATCGGCCCGCAGCTGGTCAAGGCCACGGCGGATGCGCTGGTGGTGCCGTTTCTGGGCGCCTATCTCACGGTGATCGTCATCAACGTGCTGGGCGCGGGGCTGTTTCTGGCGCTCGACATCCCGCCGCCGCCCCCGGCCGAGGCGGGCCATGGCGGGCGCTCGCGCCTCGAGCTTCTGAAGACCCCGGTCATCGCGGTCTCGATCATCACCGCCATGGTTTCCTATGCGCTGATGAACCTGGTGATGACCTCGACCCCGCTCGCGGTGGTCGGCTGCGGCTATGAGAAGGCCGACGCGGCCAATATTGTCTCGGCCCATGTGCTGGCGATGTTCATTCCGTCGTTTTTCACCGGCCATATCATCGCCCGCTTCGGCGTGCGCAAGGTGATCGCCACGGGGCTCGTGATCCTCGCCGGCGCGGGGCTGGTGGCGCTCAATGGGGTGGCGCTCACCAATTTCTTCCTCGCCCTGGTGCTGCTCGGGGTGGGGTGGAATTTCGGCTTCATCGGCGCCACCACCATGCTGGCCTCGACCTATGCGCCCGAAGAGCAGGGCCGCGTGCAGGGGCTCAACGACATGATCGTGTTTGGCGGGGTGACCATGGCTTCCTTTGCCTCGGGCCTGCTGATGAACTGCTCGGGCGGCAGCGCGCGGGACGGCTGGAGCGCGGTCAATCTGGCGATGATCCCGTTCCTCACGCTTGCCGGCGCGGCTTTGATCTGGCTGTGGCTGCGCCCGCAGGAGGGCTGAAGAAAGCCTTTCGGCCGGGCGGCGATTTTTCGCAGAAAAATCGTGTCCGCGCGCCGGAGCGCTGCCATTGTGCGGCCAAAGCTGCGCGATCTGTGCGCAGATCTTGCCATTGTGCGCATCCCCTGGCGCGTTCTACAAGGTGCCATGCAGCCTGCTTCGGTCCCGCTTCATGTCTTCTCCGATCCGATCTGCCCGTGGTGCTACATTGGCAAGGCGCGGCTGGAGCGGGCGCTGGCGGCGCGGCCGGATCATCCGTTTCGCATCGAGTGGCACCCGTTTCAGCTGAACCCGGACATGCCGGCGCAGGGCATGGAAAGGCGCGCCTATCTGGAGGCGAAATTCGGCGGCCGCGAAGGGAGGCTCGCAGCCTACAAGCCGGTCGTCGAAGCGGCCGAAGCCGAGGGGCTGGCGCTGGACCTGGCCGCGATCGAGCGCACCCCTAACACGCTCGACGCCCACCGGCTGATCCACTGGGCGGCGCTGGAGGGGGTGCAGGGATTCGTGGTGGCGCGACTGTTTCGGGCCTATTTTGCCGAAGCGCGCGATATCGGCCGCGCCGAGGTTCTGGCCGATATCGCCGAACAGGCGGGGATGGGGCGCGAGATGGTGTTGCGCCTGCTGGCCAGCGATGCCGACCGCGACGACATCCTGGCGCACGACCGGGATGCGCGCGAAAGAGGCGTGCGGGCGGTGCCGACCTTTGTCGTCGCGGGCGGCCATGTGGTGCCCGGTGCTCAATCCAGCGAGTTGTGGGAGCGGGTGATTGATGAACTGGCGAAGCGCGAAGCGGATGCGGGCAGCCACTACACCAAATTGTGAGGTTACCATGCTGACTGCCCATCTTCCCTCAGGCTATCTTTTGGCCAAATCCTGGCCGCGCCGAAGCAAAGCGCTGATGGCAACGGCGCTACTGGGGGCGGTATTTCCGGATTTCGACATGCTGTGGTTTTACCTTGTCGACCATCGCGCCTTTCACCACCACCATTACTGGGTGCATATCCCGGCCTTTTGGGCTTTGCTGGGGCTTGTCGCCCTGCCATTGCTGCGGCTGGCATGGCCGCGCGTTCTGCCCCATGCAGCGCTGCTTCTGGCCGCTGTCTTCCTGCATCTGCTGCTGGACAGCATGACCGGCGCCATTGCCTGGGCCTGGCCCTGGCGCGATACGCTCTATGCGTTGTTCGAGGTACCGGCAAGCCAGGCAAATTGGGTGCTGTCATTCCTCCTGCATTGGACCTTTTTGGCTGAAATCGCCATTTGGCTGGCAGCATTTGCTGTGTGGCGACGATCGGGCTGGTAAATCCGGCCCCGCAGGGTAGAAGGACTCAGAAGGACTCCCAGATGAAACCGATCCTGCCGCGCCCGACCAAAGCCCCTCCCCTGCCCGAATTCATCGCCCTGATGGCGATGATGTCGGCGCTGGTGGCGCTTTCCATCGACGCGATGCTGCCGGCGCTGCCGCAGATCGCCGCCGATCTCAGCCCCGGCGCCGCCAACCGGGCGCAGCTGGTGGTCGGCGCCTTCATCCTCGGGCTGGGGCTGGGGACGCTGTTTTCGGGACCGTTCTCAGACGCTTTCGGGCGCCGGCCGGTGCTGATCGGCGGGATCGCCCTCTATCTGGCGGCGGCGCTCTGGGCGGCGCGGGCGCAGAGCCTCGATGCGCTGCTGGCGGCACGCCTGATCCAGGGGCTGGGGGCGTCCGGGCCCAGGGTAGTGACCATGGCGATCGTGCGCGACCGCTACCGGGGCGCGCGGATGGCGCGGATCATGTCCTATGTGATGATCGTGTTTTCGCTGGTGCCGGCGATTGCGCCGCTGCTGGGCCAGACGATCAGCGCCAGATGGGGCTGGCGGGCGCTGTTTGTGGCCTTCATGGGCTTTGCGGCGCTGATCGCCGGCTTGTCCCTGCTGCGCCAGCCCGAGACCCTGCCGGGCGAACGCCGCCGGGCGCTGAGCATCGCCAGGCTATGGGCCGCGCTGGTGGAGGTCTTTGCCCACCGCACTTCGCGCCTGGCGATACTGGTGCTGATGCTGGCCAGCGGGATGCTGTTTTCGACCCTGACCAGCGTGCAGCTGATATTCGACCGGACCTATGGGCGGGGGCAGAGCTTTCCGCTCTATTTCGGGGCGATTGCGGTGCTGGCTTCCTCGGCCGGCTTCCTCAATGCGCGGCTGGTGGAGCGGCTGGGGATGCGGGCCATGGTGCGGGGCATGATGGCGGTGCAGGTCGGCCTTTCGGCGCTGATGCTGCTCGCGGGCTTTCTGCTGCCGGCGGGCGGCCTTTCCTTCGCGCTCTATCTTTTCTGGACCCTGTCGCTGTTTTTCCAGGCCGGGCTGAGCATCGGCAATCTGAACGCGCTGGCGCTGGAGCCGCTCGGCCATATCGCCGGGCTGGCCTCTTCGGTAACCACGGCGCTGGGAACCACCGGCGCGGTACTGATCGCCGCGCCGCTGGGGCTCGCTTTCGACGGCAGCGCGCGGCCGCTGGCGATGGGAGTGCTGGGGATGGCGGCGCTGGCCTTCTGGCTTACGGGGCGGATCCGACGGCCGGGGGAGGCTTGAGGCCTGCGGCAGGAGATTTCATGCCTCCGGCGGGAGTATTTCTGCAAAGGTGAAAGGGGAATTGACCTGGGCCGCGGTTCGGGCAAGGCTGGCGGGGGCGGGGCCAGGGCCGTGCGATTTGACGAAAGGATTTCAGGAGGTGTTGGAGATGCGCAGGCGCGGATTTGTTTGCGGCGCGATCGGGGCTGTGGCCCTGTGCGGGACGACGGCTCGGGGCGGGAGCGGCGGCGCAGCGGCCGGGGAGATCGCATTCGGCCGCTCGCAGGCGGGGTTTGGCGCCGCGGCGACCGGGTGGACGAAGACCGTGGCCGCCACTATCGGCGCGGGGCTGCTTTTGCGGCAGAGCCGGGAGGCGGACGATGCGGCAGGCGCAGTCCTGGCCGAAGGGTTCATTGCCCTGGCCATTGCCAGCGGGACCATGGCGGCGCTGCTGGCGGGGCAGGTCAAGGCGGCACCGGGCGAAGACGCCAGCACCGTTAGCTGCCGGGGCGAGATGGCCGGGGGACTGGTGCCGCCGGGGCTGTGGCGGGATTTCCCCACCATGGCCGCCTGCATCGAGGCGCTTGAGCGTTGCGTGAGCGGGCTGCACCGGCTTGTCGCGACGCGGGCCGCGTGGCAGGAGGCGCGGCAGGCGCGGGACGCGCTGCGGGAGGCGCGCCAGTCCGAGCGCGCGCGCTGCGCCTACGGGGCCTTTTACAACGCGCTGGAACAGAGCCTTCGCCTGTTCGGGCGCTTCGAACGGGAGGTCGAAACGCGTCGGCCCGGCGCCCTGGCGGCGGTCTTTGCCGCAAGCGCTGAACATGCGGGCAGAAAGGCCGGGGAGATCGGGCGGATCGTCGAAATGGCCGATGCGGCCCTTGGCGATGCGTCCTGCCTCGGGGCGGTCGCGCCTCAGGCGCGCATACGCCTGCTCGAAACCCCGCTGCAGCGGCTGCACCCGAGCTCTCTGCGCACGGCGCGTGACAAGCTGGGGCATTTCTTCGATCAGCTTGAGGCTCCGACCTGAGCGCGCCGGCGCCGCTCAGGGTTTTGTCCCGGCCCTGGCACCGGCGGCGATCTGGGCGAGGTCTCGGGCGATGGCGAAGGCGCCCCTGATGCGGTCGGCGGGCGCCTTCCAGTCGCGCCGGATCACCAGCTTGTTGTCGCGCACCTTGGCGAGCCCTCCCTGGGCCTGCAGGAAGGTGACGAGGCCCTCGGGGCTGGCGAACCTGTCGTTGTGAAACTGCAGCACCGCGCCCTTGGGCCCGCCATCGAGCCGGGCGATGCCCGCGCGCTTGCACATGCCCTTGATGCGCATCACCAGCATCAGCATGTTGACCTCGCGCGGCAGCTTGCCGAAACGGTCGATCAGCTCGGCGGCGAAACCCTCGAGCTCGACCTTGCTGGCGAGGCTCGAAAGGCGCCGGTAGAGGCCCAGGCGCACATCGAGATCGGGGACGTAACTCTCTGGAATCAATACCGGAACGCCGAGATTGATCTGCGGCGACCAGGTCTCTTCGAGATCGGTGGAGATGCCCATTTCGCCGGCCTTGATCCTGGCAATCGCCTCTTCGAGCATCTGCTGGTAAAGCTCGTAGCCGACTTCGTGGATCTGGCCCGACTGCGCCTCGCCCAGGAGGTTGCCGGCGCCGCGAATGTCGAGATCCTGACTGGCCAGCGTAAAGCCCGCGCCGAGCGCGTCAAGGCTCGCGAGCACCTTCAGGCGCTTTTCGGCGGTGGGCGTGAGCGGCGCGCGGGGCCTGGTGGTGAGGTAGGCATAGGCGCGGCTGCGCGCGCGCCCGACCCGGCCGCGGATCTGGTAGAGCTGGGCGAGGCCGAACATGTCGGCGCGGTGGATGATCATGGTGTTGGCGGTGGGGATGTCGAGCCCGCTCTCGACGATGGTGGTGGCCAGCAGCACGTCGAACTTGCCGTCGTAAAAGGCGTTCATCCGCCGGTCGAGTTCGCCCGCCGCCATCTGCCCGTGGGCGACCACATAGCTGACCTCCGGGACATGTTCGCGCAGGAAATCCTCGATCCCGGCAATATCGGCGATGCGCGGCACCACGAAGAAGCTCTGCCCGCCCCGGTAATGCTCGCGCAACAGCGCCTCGCGGATGGTCACGCTGTCGAACGCGCTCACATAGGTGCGGATCGCCAGCCGGTCCACCGGCGGCGTGCCGATCACCGAAAGGTCGCGGATGCCCGAGAGGCTCATCTGCAGGGTGCGCGGGATCGGGGTGGCGGTGAGGGTGAGCACATGGACATCGCTGCGAAGCTCCTTGAGCCGCTCCTTGTGGGCCACGCCAAAGCGCTGCTCCTCGTCCACGATCAGCAGGCCAAGGTTATGAAAACGCACGTTTTTCGCCAGCAGCGCATGGGTGCCGACGACGATATCCATGCGCCCGGTCTTCATCCCCTCGCGGGTCAGCGCCGCCTCGCGGGCGGGCACGAAGCGGCTGAGCTGGCCGACCTCCACGGGCAGGCCGCGAAAACGCTCGGCGAAGCTCTGGTAATGCTGGCGCGCGAGCAGCGTGGTGGGGGCGATGAGGGCGACCTGGTAGCCGGACATGGCGGCGATGAAGGCCGCGCGCATGGCGACTTCGGTCTTGCCGAAGCCCACATCGCCGCAGATCAGCCGGTCCATGGGCCGGCCGCTGGCGAGGTCCGCGGCCACGTCCTCGATCGCGGCAAGCTGGTCCTCGGTCTCCTGCCAGGGGAAGCGGGCGGCGAATTCGGCCGCGGCGTGCTCGGGCACCTCCATCACCGGGGCGCGGCGCAGGGCGCGCTCGGCGGCGAGCCGGACCAGCTTTTCGGCCACCTCGCGCACCCGCTGCTTGAGCCGGGCCTTGCGCGCCTGCCAGGCGCCGGAGCCGAGCCGGTCGAGCAGGCCTTCCTCGTGGCCGTATTTCGACAAGAGCTCGATATTTTCCACCGGCAGATAGAGGCGATCGCCGCCGGCATATTCGAGCGCGAGGCATTCATGCGGCGCGCCGAGCGCCTCGATGGTCTCGAGCCCGGTGAAGCGGCCCACCCCGTGCTCCACATGCACCACCAGTTCGCCGGCGCTGAGCGCCTGCACCTCGGTGAGGTAATTCTCGGCCCGCCGGCGCTTTCTCGCCGGGCGGATCAGGCGCTCGCCCAGCAGGTCGGTCTCGCTGATCACCGCGAGGCCCGGCGCCTCGAAGCCCTGCTCCAGCGGCCATACGGCAAGGTATGGTCCCCCCGGCCCCTCGGGCACGTCGCGCCAGTCCGCCACCTCGCCGGCAGGCGGCAGGCCCTCATCGGCGATGAGGCCCGCAAGGCGCTCGCGCGCGCCTTCGGAATAGCTGGCGATCAGCACCGTCTTTTCTTCACGCAATGCTTTGACATGCTCGCCCAATACACTGAAAAGGTTGATATTATCTGCCTGTCGCTCTGGCGCGAACGAACGCCCGATCCGCCCGCCCGCATCCAGCACATTGAGCCCGGTCGGCTGCGGCAGCGCGGCCATCCGCACCACCCGGCGCGCCTCCAGCGCGCCCTGCCAGGCGGCATCGTCGAGGTAGAGAAGCCCCGCCGGGCAGGGCTTGTAGATGCTGTCGAGGCGGCTCTTGGCGCTCAGCGCTTCGAGGCGGGCCTGGTACTGCTCGCTGACCGTTTCCCAGCGGGCAATGCGCGCGGCTTCGAACTGATCGTCGAGCAGGACCGGCGCTTCGGGGAGGTAGTCGAACAGGGTTTCGAGCCGCTCATGGAAGAAGGGCAGCCAATGCTCGAGCCCCTGGTGCTTGCGCCCGGCGCTCACCGCCTCGTAGAGCGGATCGTCGCTGCCGGCGGCGCCAAACTCGGCCCGGTAGGCCTGGCGAAAGCGGCGGATGGAGTCTTCGTCCAGCTGCACCTCGCTGACCGGGGCCAGCTCGATGCGGGCGAGCTTCTCGGTGGTGCGCTGGCTGGCAGGGTCAAAGCGGCGCGCGCCGTCGAGCACATCGCCGAACAGATCAAGGCGCACCGGCCCCGCCTGTCCGGGGCTGAAAATGTCGATGATCCCGCCGCGAATGGCGAAATCGCCGGGCTCGGTCACCGTGGGGCTCTGGGCGAAACCCATGCGCAACAGCCAGGCGCGCAGGGCCGCGCTGTCGATCCGCCCGCCGACCTCGGCGCTGAAGCTCGAGCGGCGCAGCACCTCGCGCGCGGGCAGGCGCTGGGTGGCGGCAGCCAGCGTGGTGAGCAGCACGAATTGGCCCTTGAGCGCGCCGGTGGCAAGGGCCGCGAGCGTGGCCATACGCGCGGCCGAGATTTCGGGCGCGGGCGAGACCCGGTCGAAGGGCAGGCAATCCCAGCCCGGCAGGGTCACGACCGGGGTCAGCGGGGCGAAAAAGGCAAGCGCCGCCTGCATCGCCGCCAGCCGGCGCTCGTCGCGGGCGACAAACAGCACCGCCCCCCCGGCCCGCTCCATTTCGCTGAGCACGAGGCGGGCGTCAAAGCCCTCGGGCGCGCCGGAGAGGGTAATATGGGCGGGGGCGGAC
>JALWTH010000315.1 GCA_027082975.1 Paracoccaceae bacterium
GCCAGGCATCAATTACCCCGGCCATATGCGCGGCATTTACACCCCGCATCACATGCTGATGATTTGCCGAAAGCATCTCGCCGGGCACTTCTTCTCCGAATATACCGCGCCAGAAGCCGAGCTTCTCCTGGAGATGCGGGTTCTCTTCGCTGGTCGAAACGATCAGGGTTCTTGAGCAGGCAAAGGGTTCGGGGCGATAGTTCCAGAAAACCGTCTCGTCCGCCACGTCCAGCTCCCGCGCGGGCAAACCGAACAGAATATGACCAGCACGGTTCAGGGCAAGGGCCAGGTCGAGGCGCTTTACCAGCGGGCCGAGAATGCGCCGCAGCCGCCAGCCGCGATAATATGGCTCGAGCCATGGCACCGGGGGATCGACCAGCAGCAGCCCGCCAATCTCCCCTCCCGCCCGGCACAGGGCACGGGCGGTCTCGATTGCCAGATGAGTGCCGGCGCTGTAGCCGGCCAGCAGGAAGGGGCCCTGCCCGTCGCGCGCCAGGATTCTCTCGGCAGCCCTTTCGCCCAGGCGCGAGGCCGACAAACGCCTGAAGCCGCTGCGCCGGGCGGGGTCGCGCACATGCACCCCGAGAAAGGCATGGTCATTCTGCATTTCCCCGAGCACATGCAGCCAGTCGGAAAATTCGCCATTCTCCACCGGCAGGACATGTACCGGCGGCCTGCCCTCCCCTTCGCGCAACCATACCATGCCCTCCAAAGCTCCCGCTGGCGGTCGGGACAGGCGGGCGGCGATGGCGGCGATGCTGGCACCATGCAGGATCAGGCTTTCATAGCCCAGGCGCATACCCGCGGCCCGTTCGACCTTCAGCACCATCGACATGGCCTGAAGCGAATCCCCGCCCATGTCGAAGAAGTCGTCCTCACGGCCAAAGGCAGAATGCCCCAGGATCGAGGCCCAGATTTCCCCGATACGCCGCTCAAGCGCAGAAGCGCCGGCCAGAGGGTCTCCCGCGGGGGCGGCCGGATGCGGATCCGGCAGAGCGCGGCGCAGGATCTTGCCGGTATCGGTGCGGGGCAGGCTCTCATGGGCGAGAAAGTGGCTGGGCACCATATAGGCGGGCTGGCTTTCGGCGAGGCGTGCGCGCAGATCGGCCGGGTCCGCCGCCACGCCCGGCTGCGGCACGTAATGGGCGACGAGCTGGAGCGTGTCGTGGGGCGTGCGCAGGGTGGTGACGGCGGCTTCGGCGATTTCGGGCAGCGCCTTGAGGGCCGCCTCCACCTCGCCAAGGCGCACCGAATAGCCGCGGATCTTTACCTGATCGTCGATGCGGCCGAGGATCACCAGATTGCCGCTGCGGTCGAAGCGGCCGAGATCGGCGGTGGTGAGGCTGCGCCGCCCGTCCCCGGTAGCGGCATAGACGCCGCTGGAGCGCTCCGGGTCGTCAAGATAGCCATCGGCCATGTGCCGGGCGATCACCCGTACCCGGCCGGGCTGGCCGGGCGGGACCGGCGCCCCGTTTTCGCCCAACAGTTCTATCTCGGTGCCCGGCACCGGCTTGCCCACGGGCAGAATGTCGCGCGGCAGCGGTGCGCCGTGCGGGTAATCGTACTGGCTGACAAGGCTAAGCTCGGTCGCGCCGTAGAAATTCATCAGCACGGCGTTCCCGGGGCAGATACGGTTGAAGGCCGCCACATCCGCCCGGGTCAGCGCCTCGCCGGCCAGCTTGACCCTGGCGAGGTGGGGCAGCGGCTCCGCCACCGCCTCCGCCAGCGCGCGAAAGGCGGCGAGAAAGGTCTGCAGGGCGGTGATGCGCTCGCTGCGCAGCCAGTCGGCCAGAGCGGCGGCGCCATGCCTGCGCAGGTCGAACAGATGCACGCTGGCCCCGGCATTGAGGCCCGACAGGGTGACGTCGAGCCACATTTCGTTGAGCACCGCGACGCGGTCGTCGGGGCGCAAGCGGCTCAGTTCGGTCTGCAGGGCGAGGTAATGGCCCAGGGTCTCGCGGCTGACCTCGACCAGCTTCGGCGTGCCGGTGGAGCCGGAGGTGGGCTCCATCCATGCGGGCATGTCCGGGCCGAGCGCCGGCGGTGCCCAGTCGGGCGCGGCCGGCAGGACGCGCGGCAGGCGCGCGGTCGGGCAGCCGGGCGGCACCATGCCTTCGGGCGGCGCCTCTTCGCTCAGAAGCAGCGCCACCCCGGCGCGTTGCAGGATCGCCCGGGTCCTGGCGGGATTGTCGCGCGTATCGAGATAGACGATATTCACGCCCGCGCGCAGACAGGCAAGAACCACCAGGTAGCCCGCCATGAGCCTGCTGCGGAGAAAACCGAGCCGCGCCCCGGGGCCAAGACCCTGGCGCTCGAGAAAGGCGGCAATCGCCCCCAGCCGCTCCACAAGCTGCCCGTAGCCGAGGCGCTCCACGCCATCGCTCAGGGCCAGCCTGTCGGGCTGCTGGCGGGCGGTCCGCTCCAGCGTCGCAAAAAATGCCTGCATCTGTCCCTCACACGCAAGCCTGTGCCTCAGGGTTAGGCTCAGGACCCATTAATCCCACGTTCACAGTCCGGCGGATTTGCTTCCTGAACAGGCGCAAGACCGCAGGAATAGTGGTCGTTCGCCGGGAAAACCGTCCACTGGAAGGTTTTCTTTTCCGTCTCACTTCAAGGACTTGCAACGCATTCAGGGAGCAAATCCGCCTGAGCCCTGCGGGCGGTGCAGGCGCTTCATCTCAGGGGCCTTTTGCCCTTGGAAAGGGGACACACCCTGTCCGGCGGGCAAAAAACCCCTGATAGCACGCGCCTCAAGCCGCTGTGAGCGCGGGATTGATGGGTCCTGAGCCTAGGGCGCGAAAGGCGGCCTTGGCAAGCCGTTTCGGCAGGATTTGCGAAGGATTGCGGGGGATCGGGAGGAAACGCCAAGGGAAGCGAACGCCACAGACACGAAAGCCGCCCCGGAGGGCGGCTGCTTCGTGCAACATCGTCAGAGAGATACATCGCAAGAGAGATAGCGAGGGTTTCTTGCTAGGTTTGGCGGTGACCTACTCTCCCACGTCTTGAGACGCAGTACCATCGGCGCTACGGTGCTTAACTGCCGAGTTCGGGATGGGATCGGGTGTTTCACTCGCGCTATGACCACCAAACCGAGGAAGAAACCCAAGCATCAGGTCCAAGCCGGCACACCGCGATAGTGTTTTCGGTGCGTATGCTCTTGATGTCCGTAGCGGGCGCCTGGCCCACCGTGCCTTGCGGCCCGGCTTCTACTGGATCAAATCAAGCCTGTCGGGCAATTAGTACCGGTCAGCTGAACGCATTGCTGCGCTTACACCTCCGGCCTATCGACGTGGTAGTCTTCCACGGCCCTCAGGGATACCTTGTTTTGAGGGGGGCTTCCCGCTTAGATGCCTTC